>NZ_JAJNJL010000011.1:0-96928 GCF_022386055.1 Mammaliicoccus sp. Q-M61 | reverse complement strand
CTGTTCCCATGCCGAACACAGAAGTTAAGCTCTTTAGCGCCGATGGTAGTTGGGCTTACGTTCCGCGAGAGTAGGACGTTGCCGGGCAAATGTTTATAAATGGATGCGATGAGCCGCACTCGAGACCTGTTAGGTCTCTTTTTTTATGTTTAAATTTAGTTGAAATAAAGTAGAAGATAAAGGGCATGTATACAGTACATAATAATTAAGCATATAGAATACGATTTATAACTAAAAAAACATCTCATTTCTTTCTGTAATAAACAGAGAAATGAGATGTTTTTATTTGGTTACGTACTTATATTAGTAAAGAATAAAGCATTTTATTCTTATTAATATAGATGTATTTAGGATCAAATTCGCTAACGTTCTTATAAAGTTGGTCTAAATCATTATGATCTTTAAGTTGAATGCCTATAATAACAGAACCTGTATTTTGGCTCGATTTTTTTAAGTATTCAAATTTTGTAATATCATCATTTGGTCCAAGTACTTCGTTAACAAATTCTCTTAATGCACCTGGTCTTTGTGGGAAGTTAACAATAAAGTAATGTTTCATATCTTCAAATAAAAGTGAGCGTTCCTCAATTTCTTTCATTCGGTTAATATCATTGTTACCACCACTGACAATACAAATAACATTTTTACCTTTAATATCATTTTTATAATGATTAAGTGCAGTGACACTTAATGCGCCAGCTGGTTCTGCAATAATAGCTTGTTTAGAGTACATATCTAGGATTGTACTACATACTTCACCTTCATCTACAGCAACAAAGTCATCAACAACATTTTTTGAAATTTCGAATGTTAATTGTCCAACTTTTCCTACTGAAGCACCATCTACAAATTTATCGATATCTGTTAATGTAACAATTTTATTAGCTTTAACAGATTGCGCCATACTACTTGCTCCAAGTGGTTCTACACCAACGACTTGAGTAGTAGGCATTGTATCTTTAAGATAAGTGCCTACTCCTGAAATTAAGCCACCGCCACCAATTGCAGCGAAGCAATAATCAAATTTGATATCTTCTTCTTCTGCATAGTCTACTATTTCTTTAGCAATCGTACCTTGACCAGCAATTGTATTAATATTATCGAATGGATCAATAAAGCTTAATCCAAATTGTTCAGTATAATCTAACGCATGTTTTAAGCAATCATCAAAAGTATCGCCAATTAATTCTATTTGTACAAATTCACCACCGAAAAATTTAACTTGATTAATTTTTTGAGCTGGTGTTGTTACTGGCATAAATATAACAGCTTTGATTTCGAGTTGTTTAGCCGTGAATGCGATACCTTGTGCATGATTACCTGCACTCGCACAACTAACGCCATTTGCTCGTTCTTCGTCTGTTAACTGATTAATTGCATAGTACGCACCTCTTAATTTAAAGGAACGTACCCATTGCAAATCTTCTCTTTTTAAATATACATTACAGTCAAACTTCTGTGATAAATACATATCTTTTTCTAAAGGTGTTTGTTTTACTGTATCTTTTAATTTTAAAAATGCTTCTTCTATATCTTCAGCACTTAAACGTGTTTTTAAGGTCATTCTACCACTCCCAATTAGTTGTGCATTTTTTCATATTGGTTGATCTGTTCTTCATAAGTTAATGTAATTGCAATATCATCTAAACCGTTAACCAATTTATTCTTCCATGTCGCATCTATATCAAAATGATATTTTGCTTCAGGTGTAATAATTTGTTGGTTAGGTAAATCAATCGTTATTTCACTATGTTGCGCAATTGCTTCTCTGTCTTCTTTATTTTCAATTACGATAGGTAACATACCATTTTTAGTACAGTTCATATAAAATATATCACTGAAACTACCTGCTATAATGATTAAGAATCCAAAGTCTTTTAATGCCCAAGCTGCGTGTTCTCTTGATGAGCCACAACCAAAATTATCACCTGAAATGAGTATGCTTGCACCTTTGTATTCTGGTTTATTTAAGTTGAAATCTGGATTATCAGAACCATCTTCTAAATAACGCCATTCGTCGAATAAGAAGGGGCCAAAACCAGTTTTAGAAATTCTTTTCAAAAAAGCTTTTGGAATGATTTGATCCGTATCAATATTATCATTGAGTAGGGGAACTGTTTTACCATTAAAAATATTAATTGGTTCCATTTAAATGACCACCTTTCTAGTATCTACAAATCTTCCGTTAATAGCTGCTGCTGCTGCCATTGCAGGAGATACAAGATGCGTTCTTGCGCCTTTACCTTGACGACCTTCAAAGTTACGGTTACTTGTTGAAGCACAGTGAACACCGTTAGGAACTTGGTCAGGGTTCATTCCTAGACACATTGAACATCCAGGTTCGCGCCAATCAAATCCTGCTTCTTTGAAAATTTTATCTAAACCAAGCGCTTCTGCTTGAAGTTTAACACTTCTAGAGCCCGGAACGACTATTGCTGTAATATCTTGATGGACTTTATGACCATCTACAATTTTACTTGCTTCAATAAGATCTGAAAGTCTTGCATTTGTACAAGAACCAAGGAAAACATAACCTAGAGGAATATCTCTAGCAGTTTGACCTGGTTGAAGGCCCATGTAATTATAGGCTCTTTCATCATTTAAATCTTTAATTTCTGGGAATGGTGTATTAAAACTAACACCCATTTCAGGACTTGTACCCCAAGTGACTTGTGGTTCAAGATCACTTACGTCTACAGTAATTACTTTATCGTAAGTAGCATCTTCATCTGAATACAAAGTTTTCCAATCTTCAATAGCTGCTTCAAAGTTCTCTGGTTGATATTTACGTCCTCTTACATATTCAAAAGTTGTTTCATCTGGCTTCATCATGCCATATTTAGCACCAGCTTCGATTGCCATATTACAAATTGTCATTCGCTCATCCATTGTCATATTAGAAATAGCTTCACCAGCGAATTCTAAAGCGTAACCAGTACCAAAATCAACGCCGTGTTGATTGATTAAGTATAGGATAATATCTTTAGCATAAACACCAGTTGGCAATGTACCATCAACTTGAATTTTCAAGTTCTTTGGTTTAGTTTGCCATAGTGTTTGAGTTGCAAAAACATGTTCTACTTCACTTGTACCTATACCAAAAGCAATAGCTCCAAATGCACCATGCGTTGCAGTATGTGAATCACCACATACGATAGTTTTACCTGGTTGTGTTAAACCTGTTTCTGGGCCAACCATATGCACGATACCTTGTTCATCTGAACCCATATCAAATAACTTTACACCAAATGCTTCACAGTTTTTTTGCAAAGCACTAATTTGTTTATTAGCAATTTCATCTCTAATATTGAATATATCAACTGTAGGTACATTATGATCCAATGTTCCAAACGTTCGATCGGGACGTCTTACTTTCCTATTTTGTAATCTTAAGCCTTCGAATGCTTGAGGAGATGTAACTTCATGAATAAGGTGTAAGTCGATGTATAATAATTGGGGTTCACCTTCTTTACCAGCTATTATATGTCGATTCCATACTTTATCAAATAATGTTTGAGACATGTCGTTTTCCTCCTTCTAAATATTATTTTTGATTGCTTCGAAGACTTCAGATGTACTGTTATTTCCACCTAAATCTTTAGTTGCAATACCTTTCTTGATTGTGCTAAATACGATATCTTCTAAATACTGAGCGCATTCAGGTTGATGTAAACTTTCTCTAATACACATTGCTAATGATAGTAACATACCACTAGGGTTTGCTTTATTTTGACCAGCTATATCAGGTGCAGAACCATGTATTGGTTCATATAAACTTGGTCCATTCTCACCAAAACTTGCAGAAGGTGAAAGGCCAAGTGAGCCTGGAATAACTGAAGCTTCATCACTTAGAATATCTCCAAATAAATTTTCAGTTACAATAACATCAAACTGTTTAGGATTTGTAATTAAATGCATGCTACATGCGTCTACTAAAAGATGATTTAGTGTGACATCTGGATATTCTTTAGAAACTTGTTCTAATGTTTGTCTCCAAAGTTTTGAAGAGCTTAGTACATTTTCTTTATCTACTGATGTAACGATTTTGTTTCGTTTAGTAGCTAACTGAAATGCAACGTGTGCGATTCTTGTAATTTCTTCTTTAGTATATGCAAGTGTGTCAATTGCTTTTTCATCATCAAAATATTTTGGTTCTCCAAAATACAAACCACCCGTTAATTCACGTACAATGATAAAATCAGTACCTTTTACGAGTTCTTCTTTTAATGGTGATAAATGTGCAGTTGATTCAGTAACAATTGTTGGTCTAATGTTAGCAAATAAATTTAATGCTTTTCTAATACCTAATAGGCCGTGTTCTGGTCTATTTTTTGGATCAGTCCATTTAGGACCACCAACGGCTCCTAATAATATTGCATCACTGTTTTGACAAGCATTTAAAGTTTCTGGAGGTAAAGGTTCGCCATGTTTATCGATGGCGATACCTCCAAAATCTTTAGTATCTATTTCATAATCAAAATTAAATTTCTTTGATAATAATTCTAGTATTTCAATACTACCTTCTAAAATTTCTGGACCGATTCCATCACCGGGTAGGGCAGTGATTTTGTATGTCATGACTTTACGCCTTCTTTCAATTTGTTCTCACTGTGTTTAGCATGTGCTTCAACATATGCCTTACAAGAAGCATATAGGATATCGTAGTCAATACCGATACCTGTATATACTTCGTCTTCAAATTCTACTTGAACGTGTACTTCAGCTTGAGCATCCGTACCTTCTGTAATAGATTCAATTCGATATTGTTGTAATTCAGGCGTGTAATCAAAAATTCTATCAATTGCATTATAAATTGATGTAATTGAACCTGAACCAATAGATGAGTCTTTATAAGTATTTCCTTCTTTATCTTCAATAACGACAACAGCGCTTTGTAAGCCATTTGATACAAATTGAAGTTGAAGTGCATTTACTTTATAGTATGCATTTTCTTCATGTTCACTACCTTGAAGGATAGCGTGTATATCTCGATCAGTTACTTGTTTTTTCTTATCTGCGACTGATTTAAATTGTTTAAATACTTCCACTTGTTCATCTGGTGAGAGATTGTATCCAAGTTCAATTAACTTTTCACTAAACGCATGTTTACCAGATAGTTTACCAAGTGGTAAAGAGTTTTTAACAACACCGACAAGTTGAGGTGTCATAATTTCATAAGTTTCAGGATTTTTCAAAATACCGTCTTGATGAATACCAGATTCATGACTGAAGGCATTTTGACCAACGATTGCTTTGTTTCTTGGGACTCGAAGACCTGAATATCTACTTACCATGTCGCTTGTGTTTTTAGTTTCAGCTAGATTGATATTAGTAGATAGGTTGTAATGATCTTGTCTAACGTGTAGTGCAAGTGCAATTTCTTCAAGAGCAGTATTACCAGCACGTTCACCGATACCATTAATTGCACCTTCAACTCTTCGTGCACCATTTTCAAAAGCAGATAGGGCATTTGCTACTGCAAGACCTAAATCATCATGACAATGAGAACTATATATCACTTCATGATCACTTTTAATTGTTTCAATAAGTGTCTTAAAGATTTGACCATATTCTGTAGGATAAGAATAACCAACCGTATCTGGAATATTGATAATATCTGCACCAGCATCAACTGCTGTTTGCACTGCTTTAATTAAAAATGGTAAAGATGTTCTTGTAGCATCTTCAGGTGAAAATTGAACTTTTTCAAATAATGTTTTTGCATAAGTTACATTTTCAGTAATAGATGCTAATACTTGTTCTTCAGTCATTTTCAATTTATATTCCAAGTGGATAGGGCTAGTTGCTAAGAAAACATGAATTTGTCTATGTTGTGCTTCTTTTGTTGATTCATGTACAGCATCAATATCTGACTTTTTACATCTAGCTAATCCGCAAACTGCAGTTGTTGTTAATGCTTTAGCAATACTTTCTACTGATTTAAAACTACCTTCACTAGAAGCGGGGAAGCCAGCTTCTATTACATCGACTCCCCATTTTTCTAGTTGTATAGCAATTTTGAGGCGTTCATCAAATGAAAAACTGACGCCTGGTGTTTGTTCTCCATCTCTTAGTGTTGTATCGAATATTTGAATATGGTCTGACATAATAATCCTCTCCTTAAATTCTAGTACTTTTATTTAGTTTGAATACTTTTAGCTTTAACGAATGGCATCATGTCACGTAATTCTCTACCTACTGATTCGATTTGATGTCCTTGTTGCTCTTTACGCATTCTTAGGAATTCTTCGAAGCCATTTTCGTTATCTTTAATGAAGCGATCACTGAAAGCTCCTGTTTGAATATCTTTAAGTACTTCTTTCATATTTTCTTTAACATCAGGTGTGATAACACGTTCACCAGATACATAATCACCAAATTCTGCAGTGTTTGAAATAGAATAACGCATGTTTTCCATTCCGCCTTCATACATTAAATCAACGATTAATTTCATTTCATGTAATACTTCGAAGTAAGCAATTTCTGGTTGGTAGCCAGCTTCTACTAATGTTTCGAAACCTGATTGGATAAGTTTCGTTACACCACCACAAAGTACTGCTTGTTCACCGAATAAATCAGTTTCAGTTTCTTCTTCAAAGCTTGTACCGATAACACCAGCTCTAGTAGCACCGATACCTTTTGCATAGCTTAATGCTAATTGAGTTGCTTTGCTTGTAGCATCTTGATATACAGCGTATAGTGCAGGTACAGCACTTCCTTCAGTAAATGTACGTCTAACTAGGTGACCTGGTCCTTTTGGTGCAACTAAGAATACATCTACGTTTGCTGGTGGTTGAATAACTTTAAAGTGAATATTAAATCCATGAGCAAATACTAAAGCATTTCCTTCATCTAAGTTAGGTTCAATTTCTTCTTTATAAACTTGTCCTTGAATTTCATCTGGTAATAGAATCATTACAACGTCAGATTGTTTAACAGCTTCATCTACTGGATATACTTCAAAACCATCTTCTTTAGCTTGATCAAATGATTTACCTGGACGAATACCAATAACAACATCATATCCGTTGTCTTTTAAGTTCTGAGCATGTGCATGTCCTTGTGAACCATATCCAACTACTGCGATTTTCTTACCTTGTAATGCGTCCTCTGTTACCGTGTTGTCATAAAATACTTTAGTCATAATAAATGCCTCCATTAATTTGTTTTATTTTGTATTATAGTAATCCTGCAGAACCTGTTCGTGACACTTGTGTCACAGGATATATTTTTAAATCATCCAATAGATTTTCTATTGTTTGATGGGTTCCAATTGCTTGAATATAAATATAATCTTCTAAATCTTTTAAAATGGTTAATTGACCTTCATAAGGCTTAATGATTTTTTCGAACGTTTGATAATCGTCAGGATGTCCTAACTTGATTAAAATAAGTTCTCTATTAAATAGGTTGTTATCTGTAATATCTAGGGCAGATATTACATTTACTTGCTTTTCTAACTGCTTAATAATTGTTTCTGTACTACTTTCATCTGAAACATCCACAATAAATGTAATATTTGTAATGCCCTCTGTTTCAGTAGGCGTTGCAGAAAGAGAAACAATGTTGTATTGTCTCCTTACAAAAATACTTGTAAGTCGGTTGAGTGTACCCGCTCTATCGAGTACTTGAGTCTTAATTGTTCTTTTCATTATTCAACGCCCTCCATTTTGTAGTTTGGTTGTCCACTTGGAACCATTGGAAGTACTGGTTCAGAAGGGGAAATTCTAATTTCGATTAAGGCTGGGCCTTTATGAGCGAATGCTTCATCAAGCGTAGATTCTAATTTATCATTAGAATCGATCATGAACCCTTTAACGCCATAGCTTTCAGAAAGCTTCATAAAGTCAGGCTGCACAGCAAATACTGAATGAGAAAAACGTTGGCTATAAAATTTATCTTGCCATTGTTTAACCATACCTAAAGCACCATTGTTGATTAATACGATTTTGATGTCATTATCAAATTCATTTAAAATGGCCATTTCTTGGTTAGTCATTTGGAAACCACCGTCACCAACAAAGGCAACAACTGTCTTGTCAGGGTGTGCAAACTTGGCACCCATAGCAGCTGGAATACCGAAGCCCATTGTTCCTAAACCACCGCTTGTAATAATTTGACCATGTGTTTTAAATGGATAATATTGAGCAACCCACATTTGATGTTGACCTACGTCAGTTGCAACAAGGGCATCTCCGTTTGTAATCTTTCCGATATACTCAATTGCTTGTTGTGGCTTAATAAAGTCATCAGTTGGTTTATCATATCTAAATGGATATGTTGCTTTATTAGATAAACAATGTTCATACCATTCATGATGGATAAGCTCATGAGCATCATATTCTAATAGTGCTTCTAATGTTTGTTTTGCATCGGCAATAATACCTAAATCTGTAGGAATGATTTTGTTAATTTCACATGGATCGATATCTACATGAATAACTTTAGCGTCTTTTGCGAATTCATCTGGGTTACTTGCTAGACGATCATCAAATCGGCTACCAAAGTTAATTAACAAATCACATTCTGTTAATGCCATGTTACTTGCATATGATCCATGCATACCGCCCATACCTAAGAATAATGGGTCAGAGTAGGGGATAGAACCTAATCCTAGCAAAGTGTTTACAACAGGAATTTTGTATTTATTAGCAAATGCTGTAAGTTCCTTTGAAGCTTCAGCATGGTTAACACCAGCACCAGCAAGTATAATTGGCTTCTTTGCTAAACGAATCATTTGGATAACTTGTTCAATCTCTTTATCTTCTGGCGTTAAGTTAATATGATATCCAGGTAAATTAAGCTCTCTTGGAGAAACTTCAACTGTTTCTAAAACACCGATATCTTTAGGAAAATCGATTACAACTGGACCTTTACGACCAGTTGAAGCAATATGAAATGCTTCATCAATAATCTTTGGAATATCTTTTACATCTGTAATTTGATAATTATGCTTTGTAATAGGTGTTGTCATAGAGAGTAAATCCGCTTCTTGGAAAGCATCTTTACCAATACCTGGTCTGTGAACTTGTCCTGTAAGTACAACTAGTGGAATTGAGTCACTCATAGCATCAGCTATTCCAGTAATTGTATTAGTTGCGCCAGGTCCGCTTGTAACAACTACAACACCAGGTTTACCTGTAACTCTTGCATATCCTTCAGCTGCGTGAACTGCACCTTGCTCGTGTCTCGTAAGAATATGAGGCACTTTACCTTCATAAAAGGCATCATATAAAGGTAAGACAGCACCGCCAGGATATCCAAAGATGTAATCGACTTCTTGATCAATAAATGATTGGACAAGTAATTCTGCCCCTGTGTAAGTTATTGTCTTTTCTTTAGTTGCTTCATCTGGTTCTTTGTATGATTTAGTAGTTAGTGCCATGCAAATCACTCCTTAAATTAGTTCGTCCGGTACTTTCAAGATGCCTCCTGTATTTGCACTTGTTACAAGGGCAGTGTATCTTGCAAGATAACCAGTCTTAACTTTAGCTTTAAATGGTTCAATGTTTTGTTTTCTAGCATGTAATTCTGCTTCAGAAACATTTACATCTAATGTACGATTCGTTAAATCAATGATGATTTCATCACCGTCTTGGATGAGTCCGATAGGTCCACCCGCGGCAGCTTCTGGTGAAATATGTCCGACAGCGATACCTCTTGTTGCACCTGAGAATCGACCATCTGTTATTAATGCAACATCTTTACCTAGACCTCTACCGACGATAGATGAAGTAGGTGCTAACATTTCCGGCATTCCAGGTCCACCTTTAGGGCCTTCATAACGAATGACAACAACGTGACCTTCTCTAACAGTGTGGTTATCAATTGCTTCAACCGCTTCATCATGTGAACTAAAGCAAATCGCTTTACCAACAAATTTCTTGATTGATGGATCAACACCACCAACTTTAATAGCTGCACCATCTGGCGCGATATTTCCAAATAACATTGATAAGCCACCAGTTTCAGAGAATGGATTATCTCTTGTATGGATAACTTCTGTATTTTTAATTTCACGATGTTCGTTATTTTCTCTTAATGTTTTGCCTGTGACTGTAATACGGTCAGGATGTAAAACATTATCGAGTTTGAGTAATTCACCGATGATAGCTGGTACACCGCCTGCTTCATGTACATCATGCATTGAGTATGAAGAACTTGGTGCAATTTTAGATAGGTAAGGTGTACGTTTAGCTATTTCATTTACTCTATTTAAGTCATAATCGATACCAGCTTCATTTGCTAAAGCTAAAGTATGAAGGACTGTATTTGTAGAACCACCCATTGCCATATCTAAAGCAAATGCGTCATCAATTGCATCTTTAGTAATGATGTCTTTAGGTTTAATGTCTTTTTTAACTAAGTCCATTAGTTTAAAGGCTGCTTCTCTAATTAATTCTCTTCTTTCTTCTCCTACAGCAATAGCTGTTCCGTTATAAGGTAATGCTAATCCTAATACTTCCATTAAGCAGTTCATTGAATTTGCTGTAAACATGCCTGCACATGAACCACAAGTAGGGCATGCGTTCTTTTCCATATCTAAGAATTCTTCTTTCGTCATTGAACCACCTTTGAATGATCCAACTGCTTCAAACATCGAAGATAAAGTTAATGCTTTACCAGTTGCAGATAAACCAGCTTTCATTGGTCCACCTGAACAGAAGATTGCAGGTACGTTTGTTCTAACAGATGCTAGTAACATACCAGGTGTAATCTTGTCACAGTTTGGCATGTAGAATACGCCGTCAAACCAGTGTGCGTTAATAACAGTTTCAGCTGCGTCAGCAATAACTTCTCTACTTGGTAATGAGTAGCGCATCCCGATGTGACCCATTGCTATACCATCGTCAACACCGATTGTATTGAATTCAAATGGAATACCACCTGCTTCTCTAATCGCTTCTTTTGCGATATCTGCCAATTCCCTTAAATGAACATGTCCTGGGACAATATCAATGTAAGAATTGCAAATCGCAATAAATGGTTTATTCATATCCGTTGGGCTCTTGATTTGTCCTGTTGCATGTAATAGGCTTCTTGCAGGTGCTTGGTGATCACCTTTTTTGATCATGTCACTTCTCATAATTACACTCCTCTAGAAAAATAAAAAAGCAACGTCCCAATAAATATGGGACGTTGCTTCGAGTCCCATTCAAGTAGAAATAGGACTTAAACCATACAGTAAATTGAAGCTTACTGTTGTTCGAGTCCTTCTGAGCGTAATAAAATCACTAATATGCTGTATTCGATTGTCGGTTTATTTGCCGTCATTGTGAAATTCATTACAACTCGTCCTTTCTTCTCAAATGTGAACCATATTTTTAGTTAAGATTTTTGAATAGTTAAAAAATTTATGTACTAAATTTAACGCATATCAGAATACATGTCAACAGAAGATTTAGATTTTTCTAAAAATTTAGATAATGAAAGCGCTTTATTGATAAATGAACCATTCATTACCCAATTAAATAAATATTTGTTATAATAGTTCAGTTAGTTTAAGTAAAGAAAAGGTAGGTGCCAAATTAGTGATTATTCAAGTTGACTCATTAGAAAAAACGCAACAAATTGCTGAAAAATTAGCTCAAGTTGTAACTGAAAATGATATTATTTTGTTGAATGGAGATTTAGGAGCGGGTAAAACCACTTTTAGCCAATATTTCGGAAAGGCTTTAGGCGTTAAAAGAAACATTAATTCACCTACCTTTAATATAATAAAGTCCTACAAAGGGAGATTGCCTTTTCATCATATGGATTGTTATAGATTAGAAGATAGTGATGAAGATTTAGGATTTGATGAATACTTTAATGATAATGGTGTTACGATTATTGAATGGAGTGAATTCATTCAAGAATATTTACCTAAAGAGCGTTTAGAAATCAACATTAAGTATATTGACGCCGATAAAAGGGTGTTTGAAATTATTTCTAAAGGTGAACATTATAAACAGATAAAGGAAGTGCTAAATGATGACAACATTACTAATTGATACTTCTAATCAACCTTTAGCAGTAGCACTTGTTAAAGATGGAAATGTATTAATCAATTATCAGTCCAATATAAAGAAGAATCATTCATTACAATTAATGCCTGTTATTGAATCGTTAATGGATGAAGCGCAAATAACACCTCAATCATTGTCAGAAATTGTCGTTGCTAATGGACCTGGTTCGTATACGGGGTTGAGAATTGGTATTACAACAGCAAAGACGATGGCATATACTTTGGATATTCCTTTATATGAAGTTTCATCTTTAAAGGCATTAGCAGCAACATATAACAACGAAAATGATCTTATTGTACCTTTATTTGATGCTAGAAGAGACCATGTATTTGCTGGTGTTTATCAATATAAGGATGATAAATTAGAAACAATCAAAGAAGATAGTTATATTTCTATTGAAGCATTGAATCAATTTTTAAAATCACAAAATCATCCATATATATTTATTGGTCACGATGTATTAAAGTTACAAGATAAGTTAGAAGGTAGAAGTCTTTCAAAATTACCTGATGCTTCAGTAATGTATAACATTAAGGAACAACCGGTGTTAAATGTTCATGAACTAAAACCAAGATATCTAAAATTATCAGAGGCGGAACAAAATTGGAAAAACAATCAAACGAAGCATTAGAAATTAGAAAAATGTCAATTGAAGATGTCCCTCAAGTATACGAAATAGAAAATCATAGTTTTACACAAAGTTCATGGTCTATTGACGCATTTTATCATGAGTTAGAGAAAAATGAATTTGCGCATTATTTTGTTGTCTCTTTAGGTGAAGAAATCATTGCATATTGCGGATTGTGGTTAGTTATTGATCAAGCACAAATTACGACAATATCTGTTGCCGAGCAATATAGAGGTAATGGAATAGGACAAATGTTATTAGAATATGCGATGACTTTTGCAAGTGCAACTTGTACAACGATGAGCTTAGAAGTAAGAGTGGATAATGAAGCGGCGAGACATGTTTATGAGAAAGCTGGCTTTACGTATGGTGGCGTTAGGAAAAATTATTATGGCGATGGAGAGGATGCTAAAGTGATGTGGGTGAGTCTAAAAAATGTCTGAATCAATTATATTAAGTATAGAAACAAGCTGTGATGAAACAGCAGCAAGTGTCATAAAAAACGGCAATGAAATTATCAGTAATGAAGTTGTTACACAAATGATGACACATAAAAAATTTGGCGGTGTAGTACCAGAAGTAGCGAGTCGTCAACACGTTGAAGTGATGACAACAGTGATTGATGAAGCTTTGAAAAATGCAAATATGCAAATGGATGACATTGATGCAATAGCTGTAACAGAAGGTCCAGGATTAATTGGTGCTTTACTTGTCGGAGTTGCAAGTGCTAAAGCTTTAGCATTTAGTCATCAAAAGCCACTTATTCCAGTTCATCATATTGCAGGGCATATTTATGCTAATCATCTTGTTAAACCATTAGAATTTCCTTTAATTGCATTAATTGTTTCAGGTGGACATACAGAACTGATTTATATGAAAAATCATTTAGATTTTGAAGTTATAGGTGAAACGCGCGATGATGCAGTCGGTGAGGCATATGACAAAGTTGCTAGAACAATAGGTTTACCATATCCAGGAGGTCCTGAAGTTGATAGACTTGCTCAAATCGGTCAAGATACTTTGAATTTCCCTAGAGTATGGTTAGAGAAAGACAGTTATGATTTCAGTTTCAGTGGTTTGAAAAGCGCAGTTATTAATACATTGCATAATAAAAAGCAAAAAAATGAAGAAATCATAAAAGAAGATGTTGCAACAAGTTTCCAAAATAGTGTTGTTGAAGTACTTGTTGGCAAAACAATGGCTGCAGTTAAAGACTATGATGTTCAACATTTAATTGTGGCTGGTGGTGTAGCTGCGAATAAAGGTTTACGTCATGCACTAGAACAAGAATCAAATAAATTAGGAATAGATCTTAGTATTCCACCATTAAATTTATGTACAGATAATGCTGCTATGATAGGGTCAGTAGCTCATTTCTTATATGAAAATAACCGCTTTTCAAACATGAAATTAAACGGTAAAAGTTCTCTAGATATTGAAGCATTTTAATATACAATAATTTGTAATATTGCACTATAGACGTTATACTCAATATGATATAAAAAGATTGAGGAGGCGTTGTAAAGTGGAAGTTAATACTTATTTTAATTTTAAAAATAGTATTGAAGCATTAAAGTTCTACGAAGAAAAATTAGGTGCAACGGATATTATGAGAGTTCTTACACTAATTAATAATTAATTCAAAGCCTTGGTGTTACTGGGTTTTCTTGCGATTGTTAAGTTAATATACCTGAGCAAGTGTCAAAAAAGTGTCAAGAGAATAATTCTCTTACTTTCTGACCTTGCTCTTTTTTATGTTCATCTAAAAGGTGTGAATAAATATCTAATGTAATAGATATATTCGAATGACCTAATCTCTTGCTAATATATTCAACAGGTATACCTTTACTTAATAAATATGATGTATGCGTGTGTCGTAGGGCATATGGTGTTATCTTTGCATCTTCTATACCTAATTCTTTTTTAGTATGGTCAAACGCTTTTCTAACAGCTGTATGTGATAACTTAAATAGTTTACCGTCAATTCGTCTAGGTAGCTTAGACAGTTTATTATTGAGAAGTATCACGTCTTTATGGTTAACCTCTACATCACGTTTTGAGTTAGATGTTTTTGTACCTGGTAAATGTACGATACCTGGTTCTTTATTTAGATCGTCGTAAGTCATATTAATAATATCGCTATATCTAGCACCAGTTATAGCAAGTAAATATAAAAATATATAACTTTGTTCATCTCGTGTTTTGAAGTATTCCAACATTGACTCATACTCATTAATAGTCATGAACTTAGTTTCTTCGCTTTTAGTTTTCTTAGTACCTTTAGCAACAACATTATAAGTAGGGTCCTTTTTCAAATATCCATCGTATATAGCATCACGTAAACATGGTGCAATACAGCCATTTACTTTTCTAACCGTTTCGGAAGTACGACCATTACCGTATTTATTTAAGAATTTCTGATACTCTGAACGTGTGATATTTTTAATAAGCATGTTCTTACCAAAATAATCATTGAACAAATCGATTGATCGCTCATACCAGTAATACTGCTTTTTGGACAAACTTTTCTTATTCTTATTTACTAGCCAATCAGTATAATAATTTTCAAACGTTTTATTATCTTCAATCATATTGCCATCTTCTAAATCTCTTATTAATTGTTGCGCAGCGTATGTTGCTTCTGCTTTAGTTTTAAAACCAGATTTACGCTTTTTCCCCGATTTAAAAGATTTATGTTTAACATCATATTGCCAAGAAACAGATGTTTTGTTTTTACGTTTCGTAACTGTAAATGATGCCATAGTTATTCCTCCTTATAAGAAAACCTCACGTAGTGTGAGGGTTAGTTGATTATGCTAAATTTATTTTTATCAAGTCCAGAAGTTCTGCTGAATGGCTCTTTGTCTTCATAAAAACCATCAATAAATGGTACATCATTTTTATCCCCACCTAAATATGTTGCTAAAGCAGCACCTTGCAATTCTTTACCAATATTAGTTGATAAATTCTCTTTCTCTTTTTTAGTTAATTGTTTAACGTCATTAGAAACATAATAAGAAATAGTATCATCGTTCGGAGTATCGACTTTCGTTACATAGTTATCAAGTCCGTTTTGCTCTAATCTTCTTCGGACAGTGTCTTTAAAATCTTCAATATCGGCATCACTAATTTTTTTGACTTCTTCTGATTTATTAGTGTTCTCTTTTTCTGTTTTCTTAGCTTTTTCTTCTAATCTCTTATTTGTTTCTTCGATTTCTTTTTCTTCTTTGCTAGGTTGACTATCTTCCGTCATTTTAGCCATACAACCCATGAATAAAAATAAAATCAAAGCTAATACTGCTATTAGTCCAACACATCCAATCGCAAATTCTTTATTAGACATCTCTTTTTTATTTTCTTCCATTCCACATTCTCCTTTATTTTATATTTATATTAAGCACCACCGAAGTGATGCTATTTCCCTTGTTGTGATTTCAAAAATTTCACATATTCTAATACTTTTTGCATTTCATCTTCGTCTAGGTCGTTTACTTCGCCATCAAGATGCGCTGCGATCGTAGTCGGTTTGTATTCTTCTTCAACTAAATCAGCTTTAGAAACGCCGAAGTAATTAGCAAGTAATTCTATTTTATCTATACGTGGGTATGTTTTAGCGTTTATCCAATCTGAAACAGTTGTATATTTTAATTTTAAATCATTAGACAATTTAGTTCTGTCAACATTTTTCTCTTTCATATACTTAGAAATATTTTTAGCCATTACTTCTTTGTTACCCAACATAATTATCATTCCCTTCTATATAATGTCTACAAATTCATTATACGTTTTATCCGTAATATTTACAAGTATTAAAAAAATATTATGTTTTAACCGTTGACATTACGTTTTTACCGTAGTATAGTTATGACAGTTAGAAAAAGAAAGCGGGGTGAAAATATGCAAGATGTTCAACTAAGACGTGAACCCTACACTTTAAAAATGTTAAGAGCTAAGTTTGATTTAACGCAAGCACAAGCAGGAGAGAGAGTAGGGGTTTCAGCAGACGTTTGGCACAACTGGGAAAAAGCAAAGACGTTCCCAAATGTTCCACAGATTGAAAGAATTGAGGAAGAATTTAATGTCACTTATAATGAGATTATTTTTTTACCTAAGAATAACGGTTAAACCGTAATTAAGGAGTGGTTAACATGGAATTCATCGGTTTTGCAGACGTGAAAGAGTTCAAAAGAATTAGCGGGATATCAGAGAACGATCTGGAAAGGAAAGTTTTCGCTAATAAAGGTTTTCAAGAAAAATGTATGTATCGATTTGGAAACGGAAACAAGCGTTACATCAAAGTAGCACCAGCTATTGATTATATAGCAAATAACCTTATGCAAAATGAAACGGAGGTTAACTAAATGAAATACGTCACATTAACAATGTTCTTAATACTAGAGTTCTTCATTATTGCAGCGTTTAGCGTAACGCCGTTTGAACATTCGTTCCTGTCCTGGTTACTCACAGTGATGTTGTTTGAAGCGTGGGACCAAGTAAAGGAAATGGAGGAGGAGTAGATGGATATTAAAAAGATTTTGAATAGAGATAAAAAAGAGATGGTTAATCTAAACCCTCTAATTGAATCAGAAATTGATGAACTTAGAGTTTCAGCTTTATTTATTAAAACACAAAAATTCTTTTATGAAAATCAAATAAGCGAAGAGGAACGCAAGTCGTTAGCTCGCATGCTCAACGCTTACTATAACTAGAATTTGATGTTGTTTAAAACATCTAAAGCATCAAGAGTGTCTTGAGACTTTTGTTGTTCAGCTGATTTAGAGTACTCATCATTGAATTTGTTAGCTTTTTCAATAGCTTCAACGTATAGTTTCAAAGCTTTATCAACATTTACCTTACCAGGGGAAACGGAGTTTTTAGAAGCTTCAAAATTCTTAGTACTTATTAAAGCAGCAGCGAACTTATCAGGGTCGATATATGGAGTCATATTTTCTCACCACACTTTCATATTAAATTAATTTAATTGTACCAAATAAAAGGAGTGAGAACATGATTTATCAAAACAAATAAAAAACTCCAACTGTTTGCAGACAGAAGGAGTAAATGAAATTAGAAATATTATTACAGAAATTATACAACTTAATAGAAAGGATGACAAGTATGCATGATACACATCCATTGAATATCTTACACCAAATCGACAATGAGATATTCCAATATTTACACCTTAACGGTATAACATTCGATTTCAAAGTCGAGAATTATTTTAGTGATATGACAATGAAATACAGTATCGATTTCTTGAACGGTACTGAACGTGGTCAAATCATGTTGGATAAAGAAGGTAAACGAGAGTTCAAAAACAGAATGAATTATTGCTTTATGTTGGAACCTGAAAGGTATGACAGACCGACTAATGTAAAGGTGATTTTCTAATGGCTGGACCAGAGAAGAAAGTAGAACAAGCCATTATCAAATGGTTAGAGTCATACAACGGTAAAGACGGACCACCATATCACACAGTGGTTTATAAAATACATGGTGGCAGTCAGTTCCAAAAGTCTGGCATACCCGATATCTTATGTAGTTATTTTGGTCACTTCGTAGCAATAGAAGTTAAGAGACCAGATGGTAAAGGTGAATTAAGCACAAACCAAATTATCAACTTAATAAAAATAAATATGTCTGGAGGTATAGGCATTGTCGCAAAGTCACTCGATGAAGTTAAACAAAGACTTAGTGAGCATGGTATCTACAAACCTAATCCTGAAACCTACGCAAGTAGAAGTTCTCAAAGGGTTACCGAAGAACACATTAATGGCTTTAGGGACATCTAGTGGAAAAACGTTAGTTTCACTCCACCATTATCTTAAGTACAACAAAGGTGAAAAACTATTGATTGTTGCACCACCTGCCAAGATTTTAGAAGGTGGTTGGGACCATGAGATAGAGTTCGTGAACACAAGATACAACATTGATATACCTTACGAAACGTTAAGTTATGGCAAGTTGCGACAAAAGGACGTATGGAAACAGTACAAAGGTTACTACGTCATATTTGACGAATGTCAGGGAATTAAAAACCCTACCAGTAATCAGGGTAAATATGCTCGTAAATTGATTGATGTGAGTACGGGTTGGTGCATGTTATCGGCAACACCAGCAAGTAATGGTTGGGGCGACTGTATAAACTATTTCATCATCAACGGATACGTCAAAAACAAAACACAATTTGAACGTGAATTTGCAGTTAAAGAAATGAAGAAACGTAAGGACGGCAAACAATATCCAGTCATAACGGGATACATCAACGAGCGTACTTTAAAGAAATGGTTTGAGTCATTCAGTGTGAGTAGAGATACAGATTATTTTCACGATTTACCTGAAATGCAGTTTGAAGAAATCAAGCTACCTAAGTCTACAGAATATAAAAAAGTATTAAAAGATAGAGCATTAATCGATTTAGATACACAGACCATTATCCAGTACGATACACAACCTAGATTACAAGCAGCGTTAAGGTACTACGGTAATCAACAGGCTAAATTGAATTGGCTTGAAATGTTACTCGACGGTACGAAAGAGAATGTGTTGATTTTCTACCACTTCACAAAAGAGAAAGATGACATGGTCAAGTTAGCAGAGAAGTTAGGCAAAACAGTTTATGAAGTAAGTGGTCAACAGAAGGTACTACCAAATAAGAAAGAATGGGACACGTTACAAAACAGTGTAACCATTGTCCAATATCAGGCTGGTGGTGCTGGTATTGAATTACAGTACAACTCACTTTGTGTGATGTACACACCAACTTACAGTTATCAAGATTACACACAAGCACTTGGAAGAGCGCAACGTGTAGGCATGAAGAAACGATTAACTGTATATGAGTTAAAAGTTAAAGGCACGATTGATATGAAAGTGTATCAAGCATTGAAAAATAAAAAAGATTTCACTGATGAATTGTTCAGTGAGTATGTAAACGAGGTGGAGTAATTGGCACAAATAACCACTTATATTATCAAACACAAGTTGATTGATATTTATGTAACTAATAAACCAACTGAAAATGCACCACATATTAGTTACTCAACTGATTTTGGGCGTGCTAGACAGTTTGATGGTTTAGATAACTCAAGTATAGATATGAGTGATCATATCGCAATTATGAAAATAGTAACAGAAACAACTGAATATAAGGAGGTACCACATGAGTGACATTCTAAGTAAGTTACGCATACAAGATATATCAAAACGTAACAGTGATAAGTTTTACAAATTCGTAGTATATGGTCGTTTTGGTACAGGTAAAACAACAGCACTAACAAGAGAGAATAACGCTTTAATTTTAGACATAAATGAAGATGGTACGACAGTAACAGAAGACGGTGCAGTAGTAGAAATTAAAAACTTCGAACATTTACAGTACGTCATCACAAACTTACCACAAGTATTACAAGCCTTACGTGAACAGGGTAAGCAAATAGACATTGTGGTTATTGAAACACTTCAAAAGTTACGTGACATTACAATGGACGACATCATGAAAGGTAAATCTAGTAAACCTACATTTAATGACTGGGGCGCAGCAGCTACACGAATAGTCAGTATGTATAGATTAATCGGTAAATTACAACAGGAACATAAATTCCACTTTGCAGTAACAGGTCATGAAGCAATGAATAAAGAGAAAGATACAGACGGTGCAACACTTAATCCAACTGTAACCATTGAAGCACAAGAACAAATTAAAAAAGCAGTGGTTAGCCAGTCAGATGTACTCGCAAGAACATTAATTGAAGTGACTGATCAAGAAGGTAAGAAAGATTTTAAATACATCTTCTCAGTTGAACCATCAGACTTATTTGAAACAAAAGTAAGACATTCACCAAGCGTGACGATTAGTAATAAGAGATTTGAAAATGCAACGTTAAGCACAATCGTAGATGCAATTAGAAACGGAAACTAGGAAATACCATAAAAAATAAATTAAAAGGATGATTATATTATGAAAATGACAATTGATTTCACAAACGCAAAAGAGCAAGGAAACTTCTTACCAGCAGGTAAACATACAGTAAAAATTAAAAATATCGAAGGTAAAGAAACACAAAACGGACACCCACAATTAATTATCACATTTGTAGATGCGAATGGTAGAGAGTTCACACATTACCAATTAGCCAACTTTGAACACGATTGGGTTAAAAACTGGTTCTACAACTTCACTAAAAACGCAGGTCTACCAGTTAAGAAAGAAAACTTCTCATTCGATACAAATGATTTAGTAGGTAAACCAATCTTTGTTGATGTTCAACGTGAGTACAACGATTACAGCGACAAATACGTGAACAGATTAAAATACACTGCTAAATACGAAAAGGACAAAGCAGACCAATGGAATGAAGAATATCCTATCAGCGAAGAAGAAAAACTATTTAAAGCGAAACAAAACGGTGGTAATGAGTCAAACGCAGGTAACAGCAGTAATAACCCATTTGCTAATGCTAATGGTCCAATTGATATCGATGATGATGATTTACCGTTCTAAGTTAAATACAAGCGCTAGCAATATATAAGTCTAGCGCTATCTTTATATCAAAAATGAGGAGATGACTAAATGAGTAGGAAGTATCACGTTACACAACATGCAATAGAACGATATTGGCAACGTGTCCATATCGGTAAAACCAGAAATGACATGTATAACTGGATATCTCAAGCAATTGAAAACGGGATATTCATTAATACTGATGAAGAAGAACAAAAACATTATTACAGATTTAATGAATATAAAATCGTTCTTAGTTTTGACTATAAAGTGATAACAATTTCTTACTATTACAGTCAAGACTTGAAAGAATTTAAGAAAGATATCAACGCAGCGATTATTAAGAAGTTCAAGAAACAATTAAAACCTTATTTAAAAATAGAAAAGGACACGCTTATCAATATGTATGAGACAAAAATTAAAAGGTTGAAGGCTAGAAGTCCGAAAATTAAAGAAACGTTAGACGAAACAATAGAAGAATTAGAAAGAGATTTAAAAAGCGCTAGACATAACATTAACGACATTCTTAAGGTATCACATAAATATTATCTCACTAAAAAAGAGTTAATTGAGGAGTGATCACATGGAAGAACCACAAAGATTAGTTGTAGCGAAAGTCACTGCAGAGTTAAGAGTCGAAATATATGCACGAGGCAGAACTAAAGAAGAAGCAGAAGAATACGTCAAAAATTTAGCAGAACAAAAGTCACCAGACTTAATAGACGGAAAAATAAAAGAACTAGAACCAGAAATATTATGGGTTGATTAGGGAGGAATAAATATGTTAGCGAGAAAAGCACATCATGCACCAGTAATATACTGGCATGAAACTACACCGAAGAAGAAAGTTAAATACAAGAAAGCTGAAACTAAACCAGTTCAACGCAGTGAGTATTACAACAACTTATTTTATTCGTATTTTAAGGGGTGGGAGTAATGGCTAGAAAAGAACGTGCAGGCAAGACAGTTTACTTGTATGAGCCACTATACAACAAACAAACGTCAACAACTTATAAAGAGATAGCAGGGTGGTTAGGAGTAGAACCAAGCACAGTAAAGTCATACGCAGTTAAGAGAATATATCACAATAAATTAAATGCTTATATTTTAAATGAGAAATCAAATGTTACTGAGAAAAGAGAGATGAATATAAAGCTAAAAGTAAAAGATGAAATTTGGAGAAAAACCAAAATATACGGTCTAAAGGTAAGTAATTTAGGCAGATTTAAAGGGACTAACATATACGGTAATGAATACTTTGTATTACCTAACATGGTTAATGGAAGCATGTACATCATATACAAAGGTAAAACAATGAACGCACGAAATTTTGTTTATAAAGCATTTGTTGGAACGATAAAAGAAGGCAATCAAGTGTTTGTGAAAAACGAACCTAAACACAATATTGGTGCAGATAACCTAATGCAAATGACATTTGATGAATATGTAGCACGCATGAACAGTAAGAAAAGATGTAAACCAGTAGTGTTTTTAGACGAGAACGGTCAATTGATAGATGAATACAAAAGTATAATTCGAGCATCAGAAGAAACATTGTACGACAGAAAGATGATTAGCAAAGTATGTAACGGTGAATTGAAAGTCCCATACACAGTAGGTTACGCAAACGCATTTATGTGGGCAGATGAATATTATGAGAAGGAAGGGATATGCTGATGAAGTTTAATATTGGTGATCGCGTACATGTGACGAGGATAAATCATGAGGATGTTGATTTTTACGGGACTATATCATATATAGAAGGTTATTTAATGGAGATAAATAGTTGTTCTGACCATCACTATAGAACTAGGGTGGTGTACGCGCCTAATCATAATAAATTTGGTAAAGAAAAATTTGACTACTACACCCTATCAACAGACGAAGAAGATACAGAGGAACCAGAAGTACAGTTTAATGAAGAAGCATGGAGACAAGCAGGGAAAAATATCAGAAATTTTATGAATGGTCTAAACGATAAATTAGATAACGACACACACGATACAGTGAACAAACCATCACATTATATGTTAGGTGACATTGAAGTGAAGGACATCATCGCAATTGTGGCTGATAAATATCATAAAGGGTCAGTAGCACATAACGTGGCAAGTGCGTTGGAGTATCAAATGAGAGCGCCAGAGAAGAATGGGCTAGAGGATATTAAGAAAGCACGTAAATGCTTAGACTTCGCTATTGAGAATTGGGAGTGAGTGTATGGGACTACTTGATAAATACGATCTATACAATTCAGAAGGCAAAAAGATGTTTACAGTGATACCTGGTAAAGAAATCAACACTTTACTAGGTATGCCGCATACACCGTTTGTGAATCAAGAACATAAGTTGACAGATAGTCAGTTAAGACAATTTAAAGCAGCACACGATTTGAAGTTAGAAAAAGAGTTAGGAATGCATCTTGATATATGGGAGTGGTATTTATGCCAACAATTTTAGACGAACTAATCGTAGCTAATAATAACTTGAATAAAAATAAGACTGGTAACTTGCACATAGACAACGCGACAGACTCCTTCGGTAAAGAAGTTTTAAGAGAAGTGATGAAACAGATTGAGAACGGTGCAAATTTAGATGATGAATATGTGGAGGGCTAAAACATGACAATAATAAAAAAAGAGAAAGCAATGATGGCACGTGAGTTTATAGTTTTTGGGCTTGAAAATAATATTAAAAATTTGATTAAACATCCTATAAATGAGGAGCATTGGGAAAAAGCAATTATTCATTTTAATAGCGACGGTATACCTATTGTGTCGGAAAATGTACGTAAATACCATATGTACAAAATAGAAATTGAAGAACCTATCACAGAACGCACCAACTTAGACACATTAGTTGAAGTAAGAGAAAACGGTACTGTTCATACACATTACGATACATCAATTAGAGAAGAAGAACGTGACAGTACAGTAGAATTTCACACGTTAATAGACGGTAAGTTAGTACTAATATGGGATAGAGAAGAAGGGCTGGTGGAGTAATGAACACATTAACTGAATTAGGTGAACGAATTATCAAAACAGAAAAACAACTCGATCAGTACAAAACAGCACACAACAAATTAACTTCTGGATTAAAAGAAGCAGTCGCAGAAAGTATTAAGTATAAGCGTGAACGTGATGAACTAAGCAATAAGTTAGATAAAGAATGTAATGACAATTATAAGTTAGAGGGTCAATTGAACGACATGACCAAACAACGAGATTCACTTATTGGAGATGTGGAGAAGTTAAGGGAAGAAGTTAAATCACTGAACAGAGAAACGACTAAATATTTTGAACATTGGCAAGAAATATTCGGTATATACAGTAAACTCACTGAACACATCAAAGACAAAGCATTAAATAATCCAAGTGAACATAGATATTTCAGATTAGTACATTTCATAGATGATTTGGAGGCTGGAACAGATGATTGAAGAAATAGAAGTTTTCGTTAAAGGACGTTTATTTACTTTTAAAAATAAAGACTTTTCGCAAGAAGATTTAGAAATAATGTGGGAAATGATATCTACGAGAATAGGTACAGATGCAATTTTATCTATAAGTCCACACAAAGATATATTAATTAAAGCCACATCAATAGATTTTGCAAATAAAGTCTATGACTATGAGGAGGCTGATACTCATGAAGGAAATTAAATCATATATGTATCAAGATGGACAACAATTATTTTCTATCAATAGAGAAGAGATAGAAAAGTATCTACAAGATGATGAATTTGATGGTTTTCAAATAATTATTAACAGAATTAAAAATAGAGTTGAAGTGCATAAAATAAAGAAACCGATAAATGTGATTGATACGGAGGCTGATTAAATGGCGAAGAAAAACTATGAAAACATGTGGCACAAGTTAAAGGAAGAATTATTGTCTGAGTACCCATTTTTAGAAAGAGTGTGGGTATCTACAAGCGGAGAAGGCGAACATGCTGAAATGTGCAAAGCGAATGAAATACTTAGGCGTATGGACGAACTAGACGGCACACATGAATTTAGCAATTTACTAGATGACATGAATAGGAGTGGCAAATAACATGAGTTATTACTATAAAGCAAATGAACAAAAATCATTCGAGATTTTAAGGTTATTACACAAAATGCATAAGCATGAAACTGCAGTATTAGATTGGTTGAAAAGTAAGTTCGAAATGCCTGAAGATGGTACGTTTAATGTTTTTGACGAAGTACCCGATTTTACAGATGACATTCTTCGTGATAATCCACACCTTAAAACACTTGTAAACAAAACGAATAATAGACTAAACAAACGAAACAAAGAATCTAAAGAGTTAATAAGCGATTGGCAAGAATATAAAAAGCAACAAGGACTAAGTGTAAAAGGAAGTTATCCAAGAATGAGTTATGTATTTACCTTAAGAGATTTGTTCCGATATGGTTCGATCAGTCCATTGTTTGATAAAGAAAACCAAGTAGTATATTTCAAGACTTCTGAGCAAAGTAACCATGAAGCGTTGGAAGATATAACAATGAAAGAATATAACTTGAAAGAAATAGAGTTAGATGAAAGTGAGGACAAATAAATGAAACAACATATTATAAAAAGTAGAAACGGTACATCTGAACCGAATTATGAATTTACAAAGTTTGGTATGAACAACCTAAACATCAAATTACTATCAGACAACGCAACAATACCAACTAGGGCATACGGTGTGAGTGCAGGACTTGATATATATGCAGCAGAAACAGTAGTGATTGAACCACAAGAAAAGATGTTGCTTGCTACAGATATAGCAGTAGACATTCCAGAAGGTTATGTAGGTCTATTGACCAGTAGAAGTGGTGTAAGTAGCAAGACGCATTTGGTCGTAGAAACAGGAAAGATAGATGCAGGATATAACGGACATGTGAAAGTGAATATTAAGAATGATAAACAAAGAAGTAGCACTATTGATTATAACGATTATGGCGATTTTTTAACAATAACTGGTGAGAAATATACAGATATAGGTGCGCCAGATAACCCTGGTAATTCATACAGAATCAAAAAAGGCGACAAAATAGCACAACTTGTTATCACACCAATCGTGACACCAGAAGTAAATGTAGTGAAGGAGTTCGACGGAAAAAGTGAGAGGGATACAAAAGGATTCGGATCAAGTGGATATGTGTAAGGGTGGCGAAAGTCACCCAGATATTTTAGATAAGGTAAAGGAAGTGTTGGGAAGATGAATAGACCAAAATTCAGAGTATGGGATATAGAAGAACAAAAATGGTATAAACCAACTTACAAAGCTTACAAAAAAGAGTTGCATGATATACAAATCGAGTTAAACGGAGACTTATCAATAAGGACATTTGATGAAGAAGGCAAATTCGTGACTATACACGAAAGTATGTTTAGAGGACGTTATGAAGTAATAGAGTTTACTGGACTATTCGACAAGAACTGTAAGGAAATTTATGAGGGGGATATAGTCAAACATGACCCTGTACCTAATCCATTTATAAGTAATGCTTACTTCGAAATTATTCAAGCTAGAAGTGGAGAATGGCGTATGGATAATTATAGAGGTGGTCAAGTATTAGCATACGGTAATCATGAAGTAGAAGTAGTTGGTAACAAATTTGAACATCCACATTTACTAGGGGAGGAATAACTTATGAAACTAATATCAATCACATTATCAATATCGCTAATAGCATTGTACACATTAATCAAACGATTATATAAAAACGCTGGTGTGCAAGATAGTATAGACGTCGAAAGTTACGCAAGTGATATGTCAGCACCAATCGATTATGAGGTGTATAAATGACTAAATACGTATTGATTTTTAACAATGACCCAATAGCAGTGGGAGATAAATGGCATGTGGAAGATATGAAACAATGGGAAATCTATTATGGTGCTACAAGTGATATGTTTGAAATTAAAAAGTTTGATGATTACTACAAGCATTATGATAAAAATTATGTGGCACCAATCTATTATGAAGACACACAAGCATATAAAGACAATGAAGTATGGTTCACAGGAATGGGGCGATGTTGAATGAGAGAGTTTATGAAAATATTAATGATCATTGTAATAACTTTGAATTCTTCAACAATAGTGTTCCAAGTACAGCATGGTTTATATCCATTACTATGGGATAAAATTCTCATCATAATACTTTGCTTACAAATCATAAGTCAACTTAGTGACATTAAAAAATTAGAAAAAGAGAAAGTCACAATACTTCGTATCAATAATAGGAGTGATGACTAATGTTAATCGCAGCGACAATATTTGTAGTAATTGTATTAGCACTTATATTAATGGCAGTAATGGAGGGGTAAGGATACCTCACACAACTATCACACGTCACAACAATTTCAAAGGAGTTAATTAACATGATCAACCTACAAAATGACATCACACTTAAACATAACGTAGATATTACAATCACATACTTCGAGGACTTATACAAAGTGGATAAGCCACAACTTGTCACAACATCATACCAAGATTTTATCAGAGTACTATCTCAACCGAAAACTTTCACATCTAAAGCAAGTGCTGGTGGTTTTGTAGGTGGTCCTGTTATTAATAGAAGGGAAAATGCGAACGTCCAGAATAGAACCCTTTTAACTTTTGATTTAGACGACTGTCCACCTCACTTTGATTTATATCAACATATGCTAGACCATTTCGGTGTTGCGTTTGTCATGTACTCAAGTCATAGACATACAGACCAAGCACCTAAATATAGACTTATCATACCTGTAACTGAACCAATACCAGTTGAAAAGTACAGACCATTACAAGAGAAGTTAATCACAGTGATTGGCTTTAAGAACAAAACGTACACAGATAACCCAGCAGATGATGATGTGTTAGTGGATAACGCCTCAACAGTGTTATCACAACATATGCATATGCCAACAGTATCAGATGACGGTAGCACTTATGTGTTCAAGTACCATGACGCACCAATATTAGATACGAACGTTGTACTTAAGTACGTGAATGATGTACCTAAAAAGCGTGGTAACTACACACCAAACGATACAAACCACTGGATAAAAATACTTGATGGTGTAGGCGACGGGGAACGTAACACAACAGCGACATCATTATGTGGTCATTTGCTAAGAAGGTACATTGATCCAGAACTTGTTTATAGTATTTTACTGATGTGGAACGAACGTAACAGTCCACCTTTAGAAGAAAAAGAATTAAACAGAACATTTGACAGTATTATGAAAAAAGAAATTAGACGTAGAGAGCAACAATACAACTAATGGAAGGAGGACATAGCGTGACAATAGACCATACACTTATGGAGAAACTAAAAAACAATGCGATAGAAGAAAACATCAATGCATTTTTTGAAGATAAAAAATTCGCACACCATAAGTTTTCAAAATATATCACAAAGAAATACCATATCATCACGTTAGATAACACCTTACACATTTACCATGATGGTATTTATATACATGATGAACTGAAGATTAAGCAACACATTATCAATGAAATACCAACACTTAAACAAACGCAGATACGAGAAACGTTAGAGTACATTAGATTAATCGCACCTGTTAAAGACCATGCTACACCTTTCTTTATTCCAGTATTAAATGGTGTGTATGACTTTACAAGCCATACTTTAGTACCACATTCACCAGATATAGTCGTGACAGCTAAGTTTAACGCAACATACGACCCTAAAGTCAATTCAGATATCGTAGACCAAGCACTATTGACCATTGCAGATGATGACCTAGAAATCGTTCAACTGTTCACAGAGATATTTGGTTACCTGTTATTTAAACAAAACTTCTTAGACAAGTCATTCCTTTTAGTTGGTAATGGTGGTAACGGTAAATCAACACTACTGAATATGATGGCTAACTTCGTTGGAGAAGAAAACGTTTCGAGCGTGAGTTTACCTGGACTATCAGAACGATTTAACTTAGCAGAGTTACACAACAAGTTGTTAAACGCAGGCGATGATATACCAATACAATCAATCAAAGATGCATCTAACTTTAAGAAACTATCAACAGGTGAACGTATTACAGCAGAACGTAAAGGTCAAGACCCATTCCAGTTCCGTAACTATGCCAAACTTGTGTTCAGTGCTAATGCCATACCTAGATGGTTTGAGAATAGTAACGGCATATTCGATAGATTGGTTTTAGTACCATTGAACGCACAGTTAAGGAATAACCCTAAACGTGACCCATTCTTAGAGAAGAAAGTCACTACTGATGAAGCAAGAAGTCACATATTAAACTTAGCCATTAAAGCGCTAGGTCAACTGTTACACAGACGTAAGTTTACTATACCAGCAGTATCTAGTCAGAAGATGGAAGAGTTTAAAGAGGACAATGATCCATTACTTGGTTTTCTATCTGAAGTTAATTTACATGAACGTGTCATAACAGAAGTGTATGTTGATTACCAAAATTGGTGTGAGTTTGAGGGGTATAAATTCCCGTTAAGAAGAAAGGACTTTATCAATAAAATACTTGAAAATGGTTTCGAGAAGAAGAAATTTAGACATGATGATTACGAAAACCCTCAATGGAGTTTTGTAAATAGCATGATGAAAGATAAATAATTGTTCCATAATTAGTTAATGTTCCAAAAAATGTTCCAATAATTTTAAAAACTGGAACTACTTTTAACCCTAGAGCTGCAACGGTTAAAGATATACTGTTCCAACTGTTCCTATTTTTATAATTTATATAGTAAACAAATATATAAATAAATATATAAGAGTGTAGTAAAAAAAGTCGGAACGTCTGGAACGGGTACTCATGACGCTTACTGGCTCTAAGGTTGAAGGTGTTCCGAAATGATTTTATTTTAGGAACAAAAGAGGAACAAAAAGGAACAGAACAGGAACGGAAACGAGGAGTGTTAATAATATGTGGATAATTATATCAATCATACTAGCCATTAACTCAATGTGGCTGCTTAAACTAAATAAAGACTTAATAGAACGTAATAAATATTTAATAAGACGCGAAGAGACTAACAAAACAATAAATGGTTTGGTATTTGAACCAATGACTCAAGAGGATATAGAGAAATTAAAAGAAACATTGCAAGATAAGTTGAAAAAAGAATCAGATAATAAGGAGGACTCACATGAAATTAGGTAAAGAAGATATCCCGAAGTTAGAACAGTTTTGGATGAACTACGATAATTTAAAAGGGCAACTTTTATATAGAAGATACGAGATACTGTATCAACCAGAAGACACTAACCAAGGTGGTGGTAAATCAAACATACCAAGTAACCCAGTAGAGAGTGAAGTGGTCAAGCTACATCAAGATATGAAGTACCGTAACTTACAGGCTACGATACAAGCAATAGAGGATGTATACCGTATGGCTACACCAGAACAGAAAGGCATTATTGATTATAGATACTGGGAGAAGGACCTGCTTATATATGAGTGGGAAGACATAGCTCATGAGTTAACTAAGCGTAGGGAAGACGATAAGGTATTGAGTCAGTATTCGGTTATACGTATGCGTAATCAAATCATGAGAGATACTGCTAAGAGAATTGGTTGGATACACTTTGACTAAAGCGCAATTACCACACTAGCGAATTGCGGTTTGAATCTTGATAAGATGATATTGTAGAAAGATTGAAGATAACACTAAATATAATAATAACTTAATCATGTTAGTCAATAGTCTTTAATCTTTCATTCCTTATTAAAGGTGAAAGAAGTTGATCCAATGAAAACATTTCATTATATCTATTGAACTTCTAAATTAAATAATCAAGTTGAAGAACATTCAATATTAATTTATTGTTTGTTCTTTTTCTTTTGTGAAAGAAGTTGATTTGAATTGTCATTCATACAACCAAAGGTCAGACTTGGCAACAAGACGATGACACAAGACCAACTACAAGAGCATCGCAAACAGTCACATAAGACGTATAACGAGCAAGTAAGGTTTAAGCGTGATAAACGTACAAACGAGTTCTATCACTCGTCAGAATGGCGTAAAAGACGCAAACAAGTGCTTTTACGTGATAAGTACATGTGTCAAATGTGTTTGCAACATGGTGTCATAACAAATAGAAGTTTAATTGTCCATCATAAGATCGAATTAAAACAGGACTGGTCGAAAAGATTGGCGATGGATAATTTGGAAACGGTGTGTCGGGAGTGTCACAACAAAATTCATAGAAAATATTTTTTAAATTTTGGGGAGGGCAAAGAAAACCCCGTATAGATTGTGCACAATCTTTTAATCGAAAATGCCACAAGGACGACCGAATTCCAGAAACTAAATATTTCAAATAGTAAAAATTACGTATTGGAGGTGTCAAAACATGGCAAGACCACGAAAGTTGAACGCTACAAAAACAGGAAATCATACAAAAGAAGAATTAGCAGATGCTGAATTAACAGAGAACGGACTTGAACAGTTCGAGGCTATTAATTTGGACAAAGCACCTAAGGATCTAACAACAGATGCTAAAAAAGAGTGGTTGAGAGTTGTGCCATTGTTAGAACAACTACCAATCGCTGATTTAGACTATGACCGTATTAAACGATATTGCCAATTAGTCGCAATTGTAGATGAGGCATACAGACATATAGCAAAGTATGGCGCAGTAAATGAAGATAATACTAAAAAGACTGCACAATTCATGGTCTATATGGACGGGTTAAAAGAATTGAAATCAATATGTGGCTCACTAGGTATGACGATTGACTCACGTATGAGATTGGTGATACCGATTGAAAAGGACAAGGCGAAGTCAATCAATGATGAGTTTGGAATAGATGACGATGACTAAGATACCTAAAGCGTACATTGAATTATTCGATGTACCTGATGTGTATAAAGATGATGCTTACGAGTATTGTTTACTTGTCCTAACAGGAAAGTACATCACATGTAAAGAAACGAAACAAGCATGTGTTCGTCATTTAAAAGATTTAAAGCGTATTGATGAAGATATTGATTTTAATTACGTGTATAAACCGAAACGTGCATTAAAGGTAATGAAGTTTGTTGAAGCACTACCAGATACTAAAGGGAAGTTTCATAAGTTAGGTCTATTTCAAAAGTTCATTATCGCAAGTGTACGTGGTTGGTTTACAGAAGATATAGATACATTGAGATTTAAGAAAGTAAATATCACGATGTCAAGAAAGCAAGGTAAATCAATATTGGTATCTGGTTTAGTCTTGTATTCATTCTTATTTGACAGAGAACCAAAAGAAGGAAGGCAAATATTTTGTGCTGCAAATGATAAGAAACAGGCAAGTATTGTGTTCAATATGGTTGCTAAACAAATGCAATGGTTTGTGAGTAAGCATACTGAAATCAAGAAAGACGTCAAGAAAGTAAGAGAAGAACTTAAAAACTTAAAAGACGATTCTTACGTCATGCCTTTATCACGAGATACAGGTGCTATTGACGGTTTCGAACCATTCTTGGCAGTTATTGACGAATACCATGCAGCAAAGACGAATGAAATGGTTGAATTGATCGAATCTGGTCAAGGTAACTTGCTGCAGTCATTAATATTTATCATTTCAACTGCTGGCTTTAATTTGAATAGTCCGTTGTATACAGAAGAATTGCCATACTCTTTAGATATATTAAATGGAGATTACCAAGACGATGAATACTTCACGATCATATACAAACAAGATAGTGAAGATGAATGGCAAGACAAAACAACATGGGCTAAATCAAACCCGTTAATCAATGAGTCGTATGAGTTGAAAGAATTACTCGAAGATTATTTGAGTAAACGTATTGCAGCTGGAACGAAGAAAAACACAATGTTCAAAGTATTGGTTAAGAACTTCAATTACTGGATGCAAGCGAGTGAAGAATCTTATTTGGACTTCAACGATTGGAAAAAGAATGAAACTGATTTTGATGTGAAAGGTACTAAAACATATATTGGTTTAGACTTGTCGCGTTCAGATGATTTAACAGCAGTTTCATTTATTCATCTAGATGAAGTTAGAAAACAATACTATGTAACCAGTCATTCATTTGTCGGCACTAAAGGTGGTCTACAAGCTAAATGTGAACGTGACATGATTGACTATAACCAATTATCAAAAGATGGTTTCTGTACCATTACTGATTTACAAAGTGGCGTTATTAATAGTAACCAAGTACTTGATTATATGGAACGTTATATTTTAGATAATCAATTAAAAGTGCAGGCAATTTGTTATGACCCACATGCGATACATGGTTTCTTAGCTGAAATCGAACGTAGACGTTGGGGATATGACTTAATAGAAATTAGGCAAGGTTCACAAACGTTGTCAAACCCAGTAATAGATTTCAGATTAAAAGTTATTAATGGGCAAATAAAACATCATAAAAACCCGTTGCTAGATATAGCAGTTAAAAATGCAGTTGCTAAAAACGTAAATGATTCAGTCATGATTGAGAAAAAACTTAACCGAGAAAAAATAGATCCAGTCATGAGTACAATCTTCGCTTATGTTATAGCAATGGAATTTGTGTGGGAAAGAAAACGAGTATTACCGATATTTAGATAAAGGAGGGTTTGATAATGAAACAGTGGCAAATAATATTGTTAGGTCTATTCATCATATTAATGATGGTTATAGGACTATCTTCAATCATATATGGTTTATATATTATCTGGTCACCTTTAGCTTACGTTATCGGTGGGCTTTTTATTATGGGCTTAGCATTAAGTATAAACAATGCAATACCGAGTCCTAAAGGTGGTGAAAAATAGATGGCGCTATTTGATTTAGGCTTTAACAATAAAGATAAGATACATGACGACCTGCAACGCATTATATACATGGAAGAACATGGTTTACATGCTTCATATACAGGTATTAAAGCGTTAAAAAATAGTGATGTATTTACTGCAGTAAGTGTAATAGCGAGTGACATCGCAAGTACGAAATTACAAACAGAAGGTTATGAACGTCACGAACTGTTTGAAGAAGTATTGAACTTATTTAACAGGAACCCACATGATGACTTAACAGGTTGGCATTTTAAATTTATTATCATTGCTAACATGTTATTGAATGGCGAGGCGTACGTTGAAATTGTTCGAGATGAAAACGGTATACCTACAATGCTACATTTTTTACACAATGAATTAGTATCAATTGAAGAAGATACCAATACACACGAAATACTATATAACCTCACACAAGATTACGAGGGTAACAATGTGAAAGTGACGAGTGAAGATATCTTACATTTTAGATATATGACATTAGACGGGTTTAAAGGTTATTCGCCTTTATATGCGCTAGTCAATGAAATTGGCATATCGCAAGGCTCAAAAGGTTTCTTGAAGAATTTCTTTAATAACGGAGGTACTTCAACGAACATACTTACAGTGAAAGATGGTGCGTTGTCGAAAGAAGAACGTGATGTAATAACAGATGATTTCGCAAAGAGTATGGCACGAAACAATGGAGGTATTATCACTTTAGACGACACAATGGAATTTGAACGTATTCAAATACCAACTGAAGCGTTGAACTTCTTAAACAGCTATAAATTTAGTACACAGCAAGTCGCTAAGGCGTTTGGTTTACCTTTATCTAAGTTAGGTATCGAAACAGTTAATACGTCTGTTACACAAGCTAATATTGAGTATTTACAAAGTACGTTGCACCCATTATTTAGCATGATGATTGCAGAATTAGATTTGAAGATATTCAGACATATTAATCCTAGTGTAGTAGTTAAACCAGATGTATCACGATTAATTGATAGTGATCCAGAAGTTAAACTTGAACGTATTAGTCGTTTGGTTAAAGACTCAATTATTGATATAAACGAGGCACGTTCAGCGTTTAACTATAAACCTATTGAACATGGCGAGAATGTACTTGTCGACCTTAACAAAATTCCTTTATCCGCTTTGGAAGAATATCAACGGGATAAGATAAAGGGTGAAATAAACAACGCTGTTCAAGGTGGTGATGAATATGACGAACAGTAACGTTGATGCTACTCAAGATATGGTTATAGAAGGTCATGCTTTATTATTCAATGTATTAAGCGAAGATGTAGGAGGATATAAAGAAATTGTTAAGCCAGGCTCATTAGATGGTGTAGATATATCAGACGTTAAATGTTTGATTAATCATGCTGACGAATATGTGATAGGTCGCACAAAAGCTGAAACCTTAGAATTATCGATAGACGAAAAAGGTTTGAAGTTTAAATGTTACTTACCTAACACTTCTTACGCTCGTGACATATATGAAAATATAAAAGTTGGCAACGTTAACCAATGTAGTTTTCATTGTTGGTTCCCAGACGATGGCACAGGAACTGAGTGGTCTATTAGTAATGGTGAATATATTCGTACCATCACAAAGATAAGTCGTTTAATTGATGTAAGTGTTGTAACGACACCAGCTTATAAAGAGGCTGGCGTATTAGTGGCACAACGTGATGCAGGACTTAAACAGTTTAAAGAAAAACAAAAACTACAAATAGCGCTAGATTTGGAAAGCCTACGTTTGGAAACGTAAGGCTATTTTTTATGCGCAAATTTAAGGAGGAGGAATAAGTATGGCTTTAGAAAAAGCAGAAGAACTTAAAGCACAGATGAAAGAGTTAATCGACAAAGCAAAAAATGCTTTAGCGAATAACGATGTTGAAGGTGCTAAAAAATTAAAAGCTGACATCGAAGAATCACGTAAGTTACTTGATGACTTAGAAAAGACGAATGACGAATTAGAAAAGTTAGAAAGTGGCTTAGGCTTCGATGATGAAGAAAAGCAAGAAGAAGTATCAACAGAGGAAAAATCTGCAGAAGAAAAAGAAGATACTTCGATAGATGACGCTAAAGGCGAAGAAAAACCTGAGGCAGAAGAAAAAACAGAAGAAGATGCAGAACTTGTATCGGAAAACGTAAAAACAGTGGATGAACCAACTGAAGAAGAATTAGAAGAAATCGAAAAAAAGAAAAAAGGGGCGAAACGATCAATGGCAAAATTTTTAAATGAAAATCAAGAAACTAACGAAGCAGTACAAGGCTTTGCGGAATTTATTAAATCAAAAGGTGCTACTCGTGACAATGTAAAGTCTGACGATGTAGGCGTAACAATTCCAGAGGATATCAAATACGCACCAGAGAAAGAAGTTAATACAGTTCAAGACTTATCACAATACGTGACTAAGACGTCAGTAAATACAGCATCTGGTAAACACCCAATCTTAAAACGTGCTACTGCTAAATTCAACACAGTTGCAGAGTTAGAAGCAAACCCAGAACTTGCTAAACCAGAGTTTCAATCAATTGGGTGGGAAGTTCAAACTTATCGTGGTGCTATTCCAGTATCAGAAGAAGCAATCGCTGACAGTGCAGTGAACTTAACTTCAATCATTGCTGAAAACATTCAAGAACAAAAAGTAAATACTTTAAATGAAAAAATCGGTTCAGTATTAAAAACATTTACTGCTAAATCTGTAGCAAGCGTTGATGACTTAAAAGCAATCACTAACGTTGAGTTAGATCCAGGATATGATCGTCAAATCATCTGTACTCAATCATTCTATCAAGGCTTAGACACATTAAAAGACGGTAACGGTCGTTACTTACTTCAAGATTCAATCATTAACACTGCTGGTAACAAAGTATTAGGCATGAACGTAACAGTTGTACGTGACGACTTATTAGGTGCTAACGGTGACGCAGTAGCGTTTATTGGCGATGTAAAACGTGGCGTATTCTTCGCTGACCGTTCTGACATGTCAGTACAATGGCAAGAACATAACATCTATGGTCGCTACTTAATGGGTGCGTTCAGATTTGATGTTAAGAAAGCAGACGAAAATGCAGGGTTCTTTGTTACAGCTAACTTTGCAGCAGACGCTACACCAGAAGGATAAAAAGGAGTGACTATAAATGGTTAAGTTTTTAGTCAAGAAAGAATTTAAAGATATCCATACAGGACAACTTTATAAAAAAGGTGAAGAACATGATTTCACTGTAAAAAGGGCTGACGAGATTGAACAAAATCTTGATGGTTCTTTTTTAGTACGCAAAAACGACAAAAAGAAAAAGTAGGTGTTAGCAATGTTTGAATTAACGATTGATAACATCAGACAGGCAATACGTGTTGACCATGATTATGACGATGATTACATCACACAGTTGTTATTGCCAGCATCAGAACAATATGTAAGAGGCGTTGTATCTAATGGGATAGATGATGATTTTTATAAAGATAATCTTAATTATCGTTTGTTGGTGTTAAATCACATTGGTCATCACTACGAAAACAGATCTACAACAACTCAATTCATAAAACACGATGTCCCTCAATCGTCACTTGCTTTATTGCAAAGATTGAGAGGTGAATATGCTTTATGGAAATTGGAAAACTCAAATACCGATTAAAAGTATACAGGGTGACACGTAAGAAAGATGATGAAGGCTCTTACGAGAACGTGAAAGAAGTCATTGCTACACCATATTGCGAAGTATCTAAACACTCTATCAAAGAGTTTAAACAATTAGATTTATCGGCAAGGCGAGAACAAGTTTACTTTATTATTCGTTATCGTCAAAAGGCTACTATCACATCATCAATGTTTGTTGAGTTTAAAGGTGTAGATTACGAAATCAAAAATATTCAACATGACCACCAAAACATGGAATACACCGTATTGGAGTGCGAGGTGGTCGAATGAGTAAGTTTGATTCAGATAAAGATATTCAAGACGCTATATATAAACTACTCGCTAAGAGTGAACGTGAAGCGAAAAAAGCAGTCACGCAAGCAGCAAACGTATATGAGGCTATATTGGTATCTAATACACCTAAAGACACAGGAAGTGCTGTATCAACTATCAAACAATCTAACTTCAATCGTTTTAGAACAATACCCACAAAAGAAGTTGGTTATGGTAGTTGGTATATCCATTTCCCAAACGTAGGGACAAAAGTAAAAGGAACGGTAAGACAGCCACCACAACATTTCCAAGAGAAATCAATATTACAGGCAAAAGATCCAATATTAAATATATATAAACAGGCATTAAGGAGGGCGCTCAAATGACAAAACATCCAATCGTAAGAATTTATGAATATTTAAACGACTTCAACAATTTAACAGAGGCGTTAAATAATATACGCAAAACCAATACAGATGAATCGTTAATATTCACTTTTGAAATTCCAGAAGATTATCATAAGTCATCATCAGCGCCTTTTATCCGTATAACGCCGATTTATCTAAAAGAGAATATTTGGTCAGATAACGATAGTTTTCACTATCGTTTTAATTTTGCTGTTGAAACTTTTGCGAAACGTATAAGTGACTCTTACCAAATAAGCGAACTCATTATCAAACGACTTAAAGAAATAAACGGTATCTGTTACTCACAAGATTTAGGTAAAGACACTGAATTTAATTTATACAATAACGAACTAAAGTTCGAAATTACATTAGAAAAGGGGCAATAAATTATGGCTAAGAAAAAAGCAGTAATCGGTTGTGAAGATTTTAAAATCACAGTACAAGAAGGTAACGGTGTAGAAAAAGGAAAGTTATTCCCTATTCCAGGTTTACAAGAAGTCGGTTTAGAACTTGAATCTGAACAAGGTAAAATCTTTGCTGACAACGAAACAGCATTAATCTTAAACAGTGGTGTAACTGGTGCAACTGTTACAGGTAACTTCGTTGAGTTATCAAGTGAAGAACGTGCAGAATTATTAGGTGTATCTATCGAAGATGGCATGGAAGTTTACAAGAAAGATCTTGTACCTCCATATGTATCAGCATCATGGAAGTATCGTTGTAATGACGGTTCATTCATTTACATGGGCGCTACTCGTGGTAACTTCGGTTTACCAAGTTCTTCAGCTGCTACATTAGAAGATGGCGCACCAGAACATCAAGACCAAGTGGAATTAGAAGGTACATTCATTCCTCGTGAAGATGGTGTGGTGTTCGTGAGAGTGCATGACAAATCACAAGACTTTAGCGAACAAAAATTCATGGAATTAATTCATGGAGTATCAACAACTGAAGCAGTACCAGAAGGTTAATTTGTGAGGGGCTATAAGTCCCTCTTTTTTATTTATGCGCATATATAAAAAATATTGGAGGAACATCACATGTTAAAAATTAGTATTGAAATCAACGGGAAAGAACAAGAATTTGTACAAAATAAAAGGTTATACAAAGCAATAAGAAAAATTGCAGAAATGAGAGATAAAGTACAAGAAGCAGAAAAAGGGAAAATTGAAATGTCAAATGTTGAAGCGGTTGATGAAATGTATATGATTGTCGTGGAAATTTTCAATAATCAATTTACATTTGATGAATTAATAAGTGGTTCAGATTATGAAGAAGTAGTAAAAATTGTGGAAACTTTTGAAACAATGGGAAAGACGAAGACGCCAGCGAAACGACAAACAAAACAACCAAGCAAATAGTCGATGATATATACATGGTTTACCAAGATTTAATGAAAAATCATGGATATAAATATGAAGATGTTGAAAATCTTGATATAGACGGTTTTCTTAAAGTCTGGAACGCAAATAACACTAAAGGCAAAATTAAGAAAGCTAAATCTGGTGAATTATCTCCAGAACAAATGCTTGCAATGTTTTAAAAAGATTGTGAGGTGAGAAAATGGCTAATAATATAGCAAATTTAGGCGTACAGGTATCAATGGACTTAGACCCATTAAAACAGAGTACAGCTACGCTTAAAAGTATGCTAACAAGTAACAATAAAGCGTTAAAAAACCATGAACGAGCGTTTAAAGATAGTTCTATGGGCGCTAAAGATTTAGCTGATAGAGAAAAAGTATTAAGTAAGCAAATTGAAACATCATCACAGTATGTAGAAAAGAAGAAAAAAGAATTAGATAACCTAAAATCTTCAATTGGCGATGTGAATAATGCTACTGATAAACAGAAAAAACAATTACTTAATGCTAACAGCGCATTATCTACTGCTCAACATGAATTAAGTGGTTATCGTAACCAATTATCTAGTGTGCAAGCGAAACAAGCTAATATGTCACGTAGCACTACTGATTTACAGAGTGAATTGCGTGATTTACAGCTTGCTACTAAGATGACTGCATCTGAACAACGTAAATCTGGAGATGCAGCAGGTGCGTTAGAAACTGAATACAAAGGTTTAGGACGTCAAACACAACTTTATAACACGATCATAGCAAAAGAGAAAGACAAACTAGCAGAATTACGTAAAACTAAAGGTGATGATGCTAGGGAAACACAAAATCAAGAGCGTAACGTGTCTAAGTTGATGAAAGAACAAGGTAGCTTAATCACACAACAAGATAAAGTGGCTAACAGTCTTGAAGATATGAACAATAAATCTAAACAGACTGGTAAAGGCTTTAATGATATGTGGGCAGTGTTCAAAGGTTCATTCTTAGCACAAGGTGTTATGAGAATACTTGATAGCGTAATCGGTAAGTTTAAAGAGTTATTCAGTGGCGCTATTTTACGTGTAGACAAAATTGATAGTGCAACAAAAGCCTTAACTACGCTTACAGGTTCATCTGATGGTGCTGCTAAAGCTATGAAGGCAGTAGAACGTGTAATCGAAGGTACACCGATTGCAATGGACGCTATGACTAATAGTGTTAAAGGTTTAGTTGCGTCTGGTATGGAAATTAAAGACGTTGAAGGCGTTTTACGAGCAACGACTGATGCTGCATATGGTCTAGGTGATGGAGAACAGTCAATTGACCAAATAGTCGGTGCTTTTAAAGGTTTACAAGCAAGTGGTACAGCGTCTTTAGAAGATTTAAACAGATTAGTAGATGCCAACATACCAGCTATTAAAATACTAGCCAATCAGTACGGTGTGTCTGTTACGGATATGAAGAAACAAATATCTGACGGTCAAATCAAATCATCTGATGCTATAAGAAAATTAGTTGAAGGTATGGAAGAAGGAACTAAAGGAAGTGCAGGCGCTACACAGGCGTTAAAAGGACAAGCAAAGACAGCAGGAGACACGATACAAGGTTCATTTAACAATATGAACACTGCCATAATCAAAACTATGACGTCAGCGATAAACCCGTTTAAAGACGATATTATCAACATGTTTAAAGGTATGACTTCAAGTTTGAAATCGGCAGGAAAAGTTATAGAGCCATTTCTTGAAGGGTTAGCGAACAAAATTAAAACGTTAAACCCTAATATCAAGATAGGCGCTGCTATATTTGCTGGTTTAGGAGTTGCAGCTGGAGTTGCAGCAGTAGCAGTTGGTGCTTTAGCAGCAGCGTTTTCATTCTTAATGTCACCAGCAGCGTTAATAGCAGGTGCAGTTGCAGCAATAGGAACTGGTTTTGTAATAGCTTATACTAAATCGGAAACATTCCGAAATGTTGTTAATAATGTGTTTAAATCAGTTGCTGGTGCAGTACAGCCAGCTATTCAAGCGGTTAAAGGTTTCTTCCAACTATTTCAAGGTAATGGTCAAGATGGTGTTATTACATTATCAAAGATATTCCCTCCTAATCTAGTTGTCGGGATAACTAATACGGTAAATGTGATTAAACGTACAGTTATGCAAGTTTTCACAGCAGTCAGCACATTTGGTCAACAAATAGGCTCTTATTTGAGGACATTCTGGAATCAAAATGGTGCTATGATTATGCAAGCAGTAAGTAATATAGGTAAAGCAATTAGTTTCGTAATGACTAAGGTGATATGGCCAGTCATGAAGTTTATCTGGCCAGCAGTACGATATCTAATCGTTTCAACATGGTCAGCTATAAAAGGAACGATTTCAGGCGCACTAAAAGTGATAACTGGTGTCATTAAAGTTTTCGCTGCTTTATTCACTGGTAATTGGAAGGCAATGTGGTCAGGAATTAAACAAATCGCAAAAGGTGCAATGCAGTTTTTATTCAATGCTGCGCAATTATGGTTTGTTGGTAGAATATTTGGCGTAGGTAAATTATTTAGTAAATTGTTTGGTGGTAAATTACTTGCAATGTGGAAATCGATAAGTGGTTTCTTTACTAAATATGGCAGTAAGATTTGGAATACTACAAAACTTTTCTTTACTCGAATTTATAATTCAGTTAAAAGCATCTTCACTTCTACGAAAAACTTCATTTCTACAACATGGAATTTAATTGCTAAAATACTGGCTAATACAGTAGGAAGAATATTCAAAAATACGACTGCAAAATTCACTGCTTTATCCAATAAAGTGAAGTCTACAATCACTGGTTTGAAGAACGGTTTGATTGATAGGTTTACATCTATTAAGAAAAACATAACTAATTTAGTTGAAGGTGCAAGGTCGGCAGTTACAGGTAAATTTAAAGGTATGCACGACAAAGCAACAGAATGGATAGGTAAAATTAAGTCATTTATGTCTAAAGCAAAAGACGGTTTCAAAAAGACTGCGTTGTCTTTAGGTAAAGCAGCTGCTAATGGTGCTATTAACGGTTTGAACTTAATGATAGGTGGCATTAATAAGATTTCGAAGGCTATCACTGATAAAAACTTAATTAAAGAAATCAAACCATTACACACTGGTACAAATGGTCCAATTAGTTCGCCTACAACTGCAATTGTGAATGATAAAGGTGTGGGTAACGGTGCAGGTCCAAATGGTCATCAAGAATTAATTGCGAAGAAAGATGGATCACTACATGCGCCAGTTGGTAAAAATGTGTTAGTTGGACTTGAAAAAGGTGACTCTGTTATCAATGGTCGCCACACACAAGATTTAATGAAATCAGGTATCATACCTAAATTTAAAAAAGGTAAAAACTCTAAGAATGTATATGAACAATTAAAAAGTGGTGTAGGTACTGGAATTAAGAAAACTGGCGAAACTTTAGAAGATGGTTATCATTCAGCTAAAAAAGGTGTATCAGACGCCAAAGATTATGTGACTGAAAAAGGTGCAGAAGGTTTCGAGAAAGTAAAAGATGGTGCATCTTGGCTTGGCGATAAAATTGGTGATGTTTGGGACTACGTTAAAAACCCTAAGAAATTAGTAGATAAAATGTTGGGTGGCATCAGTTTCGGAGGTAAGAAAGCCAATGCGACTATGCGTTTAGCTGGTGGCGCATTTAAGAAATTAAAAAGTTCATTTGTTGATAAAGTTAAATCTATGTTCTCTGAAGCTGAAGGTGGAGACGGAGATGCTGGATGGTTACTTAAACATAAGATATTACAATACTTCGGCAGATATACTGGTGGCCTAATGTTCAACGGTGGACGTCACTACGGTATTGACTTTGCAATGCCAACTGGTACACCAATCAAAGCGTTGACGGATGGTAAGATATCGCAGGCTGGTTGGGTTACTGGTGGTGGTGGTAACCAAGTAACACTTGACGAACCAGGCGGTAAGTTCTTCCAATGGTACATGCACATGAGAAATGGTGGCGTGAAAGTTAAAAAGGGTCAAAAAGTTAAAGCTGGCGACTTACTAGGTTATTCAGGTAATACGGGTAACTCAACTACTCCTCACTTACACATTCAACGTATGAAAGGCAGAGTTGGTAACGATACTGCAATGAGTGATGTTTTAAGTTGGTTAAAAGGTTTAGGTAGTGGTGGAAACAAAGCAGCAAGCAAGTGGAAAACAGAGATATTAAAAGCTGCCAAACGTATGAAAGTAAATCTAACTGGCGGCGAGTTGAAAGGTATCATCGCTCAAATTCAACGTGAATCAAATGGTAACGCTGGCGTAACACAAGATCCACGTTTGAAAGATGGTAACTCGGGTGCTAATTTAGCAAAAGGTTTACTACAATATGTACCTTCTACATTTAAAGCATATGCAGTTAAAGGTCACAACAATATCAAGTCTGGTTACGACCAATTATTAGCTTTCTTCAATAATAGTAACTGGCGTAAAGACTTGCCTTATGGTAAATCAGGTTGGGGTCCAAGTGGTTCAAGAAGATTTGCAAAAGGAACTAACTTTGCACCAAGAGGCTTAGCGCAAGTATTCGAAAAAGGTGGCGAAATCATCAACTTTAGAGGTGGCGAACAAGTTATCCCTAATGATGTATCAATTTCAGCTATCAAATCTGTAATTCAAAGTGATATCTTCAATAAAACACAGTCAGCAGTTTATAACGCTATTTCTGAATACGCAGATGCTTTAAGAGAGAAAGAACAAGCGAAATATCAAGCTATGATGCAACAACAAGTTGATACGCAAACACTTCAAGAACAAAATAGTATTCTGAAAGAAATGTTATACACTATGCAAGATTTAGTGATGTCTAGTAGAAATAACGAGAAGTGGAACGCTCAAACTGCTAATAAGAGTAACGTAATGGACTGGGATAAAGTCGAAGGTATGACAAGTAAAAAGCAAGGTAGACGTATTCAAAATATGGGATACGGTAACGGGGGTGCATTTATCTAATGAAAAAATGGGTTAAAATGATAACCGAAAATGGTACAACTGATCTAACTGATATAGACGGTTTGATGTATCTCGATTTTAAAGAAGAAGATGTAGAAAGTAGAATCAACTTGCAAGAAGTTAGTGGTGTAGACGGTGGGCTATTAAGTCCTATATCGTTTGCACCTTTTAACTTAATATTACGTTTCGTTTATTCAGGTGTTGATGTTACTGACTACCATTTATTGAAGAAACAATTAAGGAGTATGCTATATAGTCGTACTCCTTTTTATATTGTTCATTCTGATATGCCTGGTATGAAGTATGCAGTTGTTACGGATAGTACAGCAGTAGAGGACTTATATGGTCGTAATGGTGAGTTTGAAATAACTTTTACAGTTTACAAAGGTTATTCCGAATCATTGTACGAGACAAACCAATATGACAAAACATCAGACAAATGGCAGTTCGGTAATGGGTTGCTTGTGAATGACGATATCAAGTATAAGCATAATACAACTAGCTTTAAGATATTTAATGGTTCTTCTGATACAATCGCACCTTTTCCACACAGACATAAGTTAATTATTAAACTTAATGTCAATGCGCCAAATGGCTTTAAACTACACAATCGAACGACTGGCGACATATTCGAATATAAGAAAGCTATTAAATCAAATCAACAACTCATCATCAATGGTGTTTATCCTACTATTAATGGTAAACGTGTAGGCATAGACACAAATCATGAATGGTTATCGTTAGCACCTGGATATAATGATATAGAAATAATCGGAACGGATATAACAGAGCCAACTGCTGAATTTATATTCCCGTTTATTTATAGGTAGGTGGTTAAATGGATAACTTAATAATTACCAATAGTGCTAACACAGTTTCTGAATTGTTGATTGATTATGATTTATTGTCACTCAAAATCGAACGTGAACGAAATGCGAGTCGTTCTATATCGTTCACTGCTTTTAAAACAAGTTTTGCACCAGATATATATGATTTAATACAAAACGAATCTATTTTAATATTTCGTGGTCAACAGTATGTGATTAAAACAACTGATCCAAAAAGTAATAACGTTACATTAACTAATGATGTTGTGGCACATCACATCATGTTTGAATTCCAAAATCATTTCATAGATAAAGATTTAGAGAACGAAGAAATGAATAACGACAGTGATGAAGAACTACCAACACCAACATGGACGCTAGAACAATATATGGACTTCGGTTTCAAAGGAAATAAACTAGGTTACTCTTATAAGATTGTTGGTAATTTTGACCAACGTATCGCAATTGATGAAGTTGGCGATAAAAACGGCATAGAATTTCTAGTCGAGGGCGCTGAACTATTTGGCTATATATTCGATGCTGATAACAAAACAATCTATATATATGATGACGAAAGTTATGAAAGGAAATCTGATGTCGAGTTGATTGGTGGTTATAACGTAGACGAGGCGTCCGTATCGGTTAATACACAAGAACAAAAAACAGTTATAAAAGGTTATGGTAAAAAGAAAACTAAGACTGAAACGAAAAACTATTCGCCATTTAAACCACCTAACTTAACGTACAATGGTACTTTCTTTAAAGAGGGTACTTGGTATACAGAAACGATAAACAACTCATATAATAAGCAATTTACGTGTAAATGGGGTAACGAAACACTTATGTGGACTATAAAAAAAGGTTCATTAGGTGGAATGGTTAAAGCGTACTTAGATAACGAAGAAATCGGTGTTTATAACACTTATAGTAAGACTGCAACGACAGAGCAAATTGTTGTCGCAAAAAACTTATCTAAAGGTACTCATTCGTTCAAAGTAGTTTTTGTTGGTCCTATTCAGAATGTAGATTACAAAAAGAAAAAGCCACGTATGTATGTGGGTACTGAAAAATCAACAACATTAAACTTAACAGCAGTGTTGAAAGGCGAAGACTTATACCATGTGAGCGATATTTATTATTCACCTTACTATGATAAGAACAACCCTAAACAAGCTGCAACAATCTATGATGATAACATTCTTGATAAAGAAGAATTACGCAAGAAACTTATTCAAGAATTGAACGACGAGCCAGTAGTCGAGTTATCTACAAACTATTTAGATACTGAACAAATCACTGAACGTGACCTCGTTTACTTTAAGCATACTGGCTTAGGTTTTGACACGATGTTGAAAGTCATCAAGATAACAGAATCACACCCATTATTAAACTTACCAGTTGAAGTAGATTTCAGTAATAAGAAAACAGACATTATCAAAATACAACAAACAATTAATAAGCGTATAAAAAACGTAGACAAACAAATCAAGTCGGGTACACTAGGTGGCTCGACTTTTGTTATGCCTAAAATAGCATCCGATTCATTTGGGAGTGTGTTAATCAATGAATGAACCAACAGACTTTAAATATCCATTAGATGAATACGGTGAACCGTATTTCGCTGGAAGTCATGTGGACGCAATAACAGGAATGCAAGATATAAAAGATAGACTTGATAAAGCGGAATCAGATATTAGTAATAATTCATCTAGCAGTAATACCGATATTCAAAATATTAATACGAGACTAGATACAGCCGAAGCAAACATTCAAACTAATAGTGAAAAGCAAGTGAACTTAGAAAACGCTTTAGAAGGTTATATGGGCACAACAGATTGGGTTTCATATGCTAATAGTGTAGCAAGTGGTGTAGATGCAGATGTGATGTATACCAGTAACAACGGTCTAAAATGTGCATTAAAAGAAGTAAGAATAGGTATAGAAGGTGTTACACCAGTTGTAAGGTATAAGACAATAGCTTATAACTTGAGAGGTTTTAAATTAGGGGAACAAGTAGCTCGATTACCTTCTGGTTTTATAAAAAACGCTCAATTATTCCCAGCGTTTGGTAGTGGTAGTATGAGTAGTTATCGTATAGAAATAATGCCTAACGGAAAGATGACGATACTTGGTGGCACAAACGACAAAACATTATCATCAAGCAGTTATTGGGTGTACGGACAACATACTTGGATAGAATAAAAAGGAGTGATTAATTTGAAATTTAATTTACCTATTGAAATAGGTCAAAAGTTTAGAAAAATGGTTATTGAAAACTTTAGATATATTGATTATAAATTTAATCAATATAGGGACATATTCAATAATCATAAAAGTGATAAACATGCACATGATGCTAAGAACATTGACTATAAACTAACTAACGTATCAGATCATTTAGACTATCAACGTAGTCGAATAGAACGATTAGTATTAGGACATAATGGTGATGGTATACAAGAGTTAACAGATAGCCATGTAGCAATTGATAGTACACCGTTCAACGTATTGTCGGAACGTTTGTATTATGACTTTAATAAGATTAATCAGACAATGGAAAGTAATTACAATACACTCAATAAAAAGATTGAACGTATCATTAATGTTAATGATTTCGGTGCTGACCCAACTGGTCAAGAAGATAGTACAGAGGCATTTAAAAAAGCGTTTGGTAATGGTGGACGTCACATTCACATGACAGAAGGAACTTATATTGTAAGTGGTTTGAAATTACCTAGTAACACAATTTTAAGTGGTGAAGGTAAAGAACAAACAATTATTAAACTATCAGATAACGCACCAGCAGAAAACATTGTTATTACAAACTTAGATATGAATGGTGTAGCAGAAAATATCGGTATTGAAGGTTTTTCAGTAGACGGTAATAGAAATAGACAGGGTGGTGCTTTAAAACCAGCAGGTGGTTCTCTTTCATCTAACGTAAGATTTGCAGGTGTAAAAAAAGGTTTTATCAAGAATATCAAATCATTTAACGCACTATTACATGGTATTGATGTCACGTATGCAAGCGATGAGTATTCATATGCTGGCGACGGTGTTAGAGTTCCTAGACATTTAGAATCAGAATACATTTGGATAGATAACTGTGAATCAACAGGGTTTGGTGATGACGGTATTACAACACATCACAGTAGATACTTATTCATAAGTAATTCATATGCACACCACCCATTTAATGGTGGAGGTAACAATAACGGTATTGAAATTGACGACGGTTCTCAATATGTTTATCTAGATAACAATATCACCGAAGAAAACTTTGGTGGACTTGAAATCAAAGGACATGAACCAACAAGTTCAGCATCTCATGTATTTGTTAATAATCATATTTCCATTAATGACAATAGATCATATAACATTAGACATATTGGACACCATAAAGCGAGTGATAAACAATCTAAAACAGCGTATGATGTTATGTTAAACAACTGTACAGCAGTGACACCATACAAAAATGAAGTATATCCAGGTTCAACGCCTCGTGCTATGGTTGTGTCAGCTTACAGAAACGTTCAGATTAATAACTTTACTGCGATTGGTGATGGTACATTCACAGCAGGTATGCCAGCAATCGCAATACAGTATCGAGCAGAAAACGTTACATTTAATGGTTTAAATATCAGAGGGTTTAAAAATGCAAGTGCTGATGTTCAAATATATGGTGGTGGCAATAGACCAAAGAAAATAACGATTAGCAATTTCAACATCATAGATTCATCTTCCAACATTGGTATAGCCAACGGTTCTAAAGTATATGACACAAAAATTATCGGTGGAAATATGCAAGGTCAAGGTACTGGTACTGCTATATTTAGTTATAACAATAACACTGAAATTATCGGAGTTATGGCAGAAAAGTATGCAAACCAAGCTGATTTGGCTGGTAAGTTGTATAAAATCATGCCTAGTGTTGCTAAAGGTGGCTTTAGTGGTGGCACAACTGGTGGTGGTGCAATTGCTCGACGTTCGGCAGTTATTGCAAGTACAGGTGGTTCATATGCACACAGTGACCGTTCATGGTTAGCTGGTGTTGGTGCAAACTCACACGCATATGGTTCACGTAGTGCAGTTATTAACTCGCTTGAATCTGAAACATTACCAGGTTCATATTGTCAAACGATTGTAAATAGTCGTGGTGTTAAATCACCTGGTAACTACCACTTCTTATTAGGTTATGGTGCAAATGGTGCTGATTATGCAAACACTTCAATTGACATGTTTACAATTAGCGGAAATATTAAAACAAAAGGATCAGTATCATCAGGGCAAAACTTCGGTGACTATGCCGAGTATTTTGAGTCACAATCAGGTCAAGCTATTCCGAACGGAACAATCGTTACTTTAGATGGTCGTTATGTAAGAAAAGCGCAAATTAACGATAAACCAATCGGTATTATTTCAGGTACAGCAGGCGTTATTTTAGGCGACCAAATGTTCCACCATAAAGACAAGTTCTTAAAAGATGAATTCGGTGTAACGCTCACAGAATGGCAAACGAAAGAATGGCAAGATGACGAGGGTAATTGGTATTCCGAAGAAGTAGAAATTCCTATCCCTAACCCAGATTATATTGAATTTGAGGATGAATATATTCCACGTTCAGAACGACCTGAGTGGAATGTTGTCGGTTTAGTTGGTCAAGTGTTCACAAGGTTTAAAGGTGAATTAAAACCTAATGACTATATCAAATCAGATAACGGTGTAGGTGTTCGTGATAATGTGAACGGTTATTACAGAGTGTTAGAAATCACAACACCATACGATAGCGAAAAAGGATATGGCGTAGCAGTCGTATTAATAAAATAAGGAGTGATGACATGGTAAACGGTATAGATAAAAAAGCCTTATTTAGATTAAAAGCAGAACCATATTTGAAACCAATCTCTGATTTAGGGGTTGGTTTTTATAATTTAGATGAAAACACTGCAAAAATTGAATTTCAATTATACAACACTAAAGGTCCACTATTAATCAGTGAAAATAACATTGATGCGTCCGCTTATTTCGAATCGGCAAATGGCAGTGCATCTGATGTTATTGATTTAGAAGTACTAGACGGGTTGAACGGTATTGTTGGCATCACACTTGATAAAGAGTTCTTACAAGCTAGTACCGATACAAAAGTAAAAGGTCAAGTATATATTGGTGTTAACAATGTAGATAATAACCCTAAAAATAATGAAGTTGCAGTATTTAGGGAATTTACTTTTGAAGTAGCAGACGCACTGATTAATAAAATCTCATCATTCACAAAAATTGAATATATAAGAATGTTCGATCAGTTAAAAGCTAGAATATTACAACGTGTGGAAGATATTGAACAAGCCATTGCTAATGGTGCTGATTATGTGGCAGAAATGAAAACTGTAAAAGAACAAGGTGTCAATCAAATCAATCAAACTGTAACAGAAGGCAAAGCATATATAGATAGTGTTATTGCTCAAGCACAAACAAATATTAATGATATTGCTACAAGTGCTATTGGTGATGTTAAAACTGCTAAAGATAATGCTATTTCAACGATGAACGATAAGGTAGAAGAAAGTGTAAGTAATGTAGAAAACGTTTCTAACGATGCAGTTGTACATGTTGATGGAAAACTAAATGAATTTAATCAAGCTATTATTGATAATGAGTTCGTTAAACCTGAAGAGTTAAATAACAAGTTGAATAGTTTAACGTGGCAAAAGTACAGATTAACACAAGACGATGGCAAACCAACGTTTTATACAGCTGTTGACCCTGTAACTTTACCACCTGGTCAATATCAAATTTCTTATATGAAGAATAACCCATTTAATAACAGCGGTTCAGCAATGTATAACGTTGAGATATTGCAAGGAATTGATAATACAAAACAGATATTTGCAGTTGTAAGTTACTCTGGACAAGTATTCATAAAGAATGTTCATAAAGGTACAGATTTGGGATGGAAAGAATTGACTAAAACTCAAACTGATACTGGTTGGATATCTTTCAACTTAATCAATGGTGGTAATTCTAATGTTCAATTTAAAAACGAAATAGACAATGGTTTTGATTGTGCATATAGAATCAGAACTAACGGTTCAGTTACAAGAAAAACCATACGATTAAATGGGGCAAATTTAGTTAACAATCAATTAATCGCTCAATTGCCACAAAATTTATTCAAAAATGTACACTCTTTTCCAATAAGGACACCAATAAAATCAAATTACGCAGGAGGATATATTACCGGTAAACCTAGTGGCGAAGTTTATTTCTTTGTCAATGGCGATGTGTCCGCATGGACCGAATCACACTACATTTACGGAGAATATTCTTGGACAGATTAGGAGGGAATTATATGTTTAAACAAGTATATCTTTTTGACGGTACACCTTACTTAGCATATTTAAACGATGAGGGCGAATACGTTTATCCAAACGATGAATACACAGATGTACCACCACCAGAGGGCATATATCAACCATTCTACTATGACGGTAATGAATGGATAGGTACTAGTAAAGAAGATTGGGAACGTAATCAATCTAAACCACCAATTGAGCCTAAAGTATTAGAGATGTTAGTGTCTCAGTTACAGTTACAAATGATGATTGGTAATAAGAAAACAAAAGAGTTAGAAGATAAATTGAAGATTACCGAAAAGACTTTAGCAGAAACAGTGATGAAAGTAACAGAACTAGAAAACGAATACGGAGGTAATGCCTAATGTTCCCACCATTTGAAAGTATAAAATATTTTTATGATATCAATTGTTATACAAATGAAGATATTAAAATTTATTACGATTACGGTTGTATAACTAAAGAACAGTATAAGGAAATCACTGGGGAAGATTTACCACAAGGCACTGATTAATTTCAGTGTCTTTTTTATATAAATAAATTACAGAGAGTGGGTGTCGTATGAATGAAAAGGAAGGTCTCAAAATAGAAGGTATCATCGCTAGTTTATGCTTATTTGGTTTTGGTCTTTTAACTGGAGAAAGAGGCATGTTCTGGATAGCAGAAAGCGATGCAGTTATTAAAGATTCCGACTTATATTTATCTTTACATCAAGTTATGCCATTGAGTATTTGGGGCATATTCTTCTTTTTAGGTGGTGTATGTTTGATTTTGGGTAGTGTATTTCTACCAACTATCAATCATTCTAAAAAAGCTGCGTTATTTATTATGATAGGTGGTTTAATATCATCTATTTTCTACTTTATTATGTCAACGGTTGGTGTGTATAATGCTTTAAATTGGTTATCATGGGTTCAATATCTAACATTTTGGGCTTTAACAGCTATTCTTACTTTTGTAGGAGGTAGTTACTTATGGCAGAAGAAGTAGATAAATATGTCTTACGTCATGAGTGGGAACATTCAAGAGGTAAAATACACCAACGTATAAATGAAGTAGATCAAAAACATGATGATAAATACCACAGTTTAGAAATTGCAATTGTAGCGATGACTGAAGTTAACAAGCAAATGGTCGAAGTTAATAAGGACGTTAAAACGGAACTCGTTAAGCTAAATACTACAATGTCTAAACAGAATGACGAGATAAAAGATATCAAGTATAAAACCGAAAAGAACACCGAAGATATCGAAGAAAACAAAGAAGAACTAAAAATATATAAAGAAGAAGTTAAGAAAAGGCAAAAGGACAATGTTACGCTTTTTAAATGGTTCATAGGACTATTAATGGGCGGTGGTGGTTTAGTACCATTCATCGGACTATTCTTTAAATAATAAGGAGGATAACAAATGAAAATCAATTGGAAAGTACGTATTAAACAAAAATCATTTTGGGTAGCCATTATATCGGCTATCCTTTTGTTTGCTCAACAAGTATCGGGAGCATTTGATTATGACATCACAGTATACACTGACCAAATAACTAATATTGTGAACAGTGTGTTAGGTGTTTTGGTGTTACTAGGTGTGGTGCAAGACTTCACAACGGCTGGCATATCAGATAGTGAGCAAGCTCAACAATATAACGAACCAAAGTAAAGTCGACTAATCAGTCGGCTTTTTTAATACAATAAAAGGAGTGTTATTAATGACTGCGAAATTAACACAAAAAGAGGCGGTAAAATACGCACTATCGATGGTAGGTAAGGGGTATGATTACGACAATGCTTATGGCTGGCAATGTTTCGATACTGCTAACTATTATTGGCATCAATTATTCGGACACGGGTTAAAAGGTAATGGTGCTGCTGATATACCTACACACAATGACTTTAAAGGCGAGGCTACCGTATATGAGAACACAAAGTCATTCTTAGCTAAACCAGGTGACTTGGTTATATTTAATCGAAATTATGGCGGTGGATATGGTCATGTATCTATCGTTGTAGACGCAACATTAGATCAACTTGATGTCGTTGAACAGAATTGGCTTGGCGGAGGTTTGAATAAAACAGAAGTTACAACACGTAGGAAACATAACTATGATTTCCCTATGTGGTTTATCCGTCCGAATTTCAAAGCTGAAGTTAAGAAAGCCACGACTACTAAAAAAGCTACTGTTAAAAAAGAAGTAGCTAAAAAAGAAAGCACTAAAAAAGGTAAAACACTCAAATACAATCGTGATGAAGTGACAGGTTACAAATTACCTAAGCGTGGCTATAAACCTAAGTTCGTAGTTATCCATAATGATGCTGGTAGTTTATCAGCTATGCAATATCATGATAGTTTAGTAAATGCACCATTAAGTCGATTGGAGAACGGTATAGCGCATAGTTACATTAGTGGCAATACAGTATGGCAAGCACTCCCAGAAGGGCGTACAGCATGGCATACAGCTAATCAGTATGGCAATACTAATGGTTATGGAATCGAAGTATGTCAGTCTATGTCAGCTAGTGATAAAGATTTCTTAGCAAGTGAACAATCAGCATTTCAAGAGGCAGCGAGAATGTTGAAAAAGTGGGGACTGCCAGTTGATAGAAATACAGTGAGATTACACAATGAATTTAGTGCAACACAGTGTCCACATAGATCAATGAAATTGCATGCTGGCTACACATCAACTCAACGAGCGCCACAATCAGTTGTGGATAAAACAAAAGATTACTTTATCAGTCAAATTAAAGCTTATTACGACGGTAAAATTCCTACAGGTACAAAAGTATCAACAAGTAAGAAAACGTCCAGTAACACGTCTAAAAACGTCTCTAGTGGTAAATGGCAAAAGAACCAATACGGGACTTGGTGGATGAAAGAATCAGCTACATTTACTTGTGGGGGTAGTCCTATATTAGCAAGAATTAATTCTCCATTCTTATCAGCACAGGAAGGTTACTGGTTCCAACCAGGTGGCTATGTTAATTATGATGAGGTATGCATTCAAGATGGTCATGTATGGATAGGTTATACATGGAAAGGTGTAAGATATTACTTACCAATCAGAACTGCAAAAGGTACGCCTCCGAACCATAGCGTTGGTCAATTATGGGGTACAATTAAATAAGTAAATATGTTGTAATATAATATGCTATTACTTGGTTACGATGAACTGTCGTACATTATTAAAACCCTACTTAGCGGAAACTAGGTAGGGTTATTTTTTACTTGTATTATATACCCTACCATGGTATAGTATATTTACTGGCATAGCAGATAAGCTACAGTGATGTAGTGAAAGGTTTAGTCTGACAAACGGCCGGGCAGAAATGTCTAACCTATGCAATTTCATAAATATCATATAATCACTTCGGTGGTTATTGGGTACTGAATTATCCTTCTGTGAGGGCAACTGCTAATAACGGACATGTGCTACGTGGTGCATGTAATAAGGACTTAATAATGAGGTATCGTTTTTTATGTGAAGGTATAACAGTCCGAAACTATCAATTAAGGGCATATACCATTAACTAAAAAGATATGATGACGATTATATTACTTTAGTTAGAATGGCTAGTACGATGATAAGGAACGTCATGACGGAGTGAAGCATTTTGTTATTCAAAAGATAACAAACCTTCTGGGGAAGCACTTCGTCGGTCAACACAAACAATTGTTGGGTAAATAATAAAGCATATTATTTAATAAAACAAAGCGAAAGCCTTCCCCCGTTGAATATGAAAGTGTCCTAATACTTCACACTTCGGTGAATGGAGTTTGGTATCATTTCGCAAAAGTGGTATCAATCTATTATCAAGTAAAGCAGATAAGGGAATTGCAAACCTTTATTTAATTGAAAGTGGTAGAGTAGTATTCAACGTAATGAGTGATTAGCAATACTAATCGGGCATGGATAGTACGTTAGGGATAACGTGGAAAAGAAAAGAACTGATAATGTTTCTAAAGCTATCCAAAGTAAAGGTATATTCTCAGCCTATACATAAAGAAGCCCACCAATTAAGGTGGGCTTTTTTTATGCTATAATTTAATTAGGCGGAAGAGGTTATATAGATATGAGGTTAACTGTTGCGACGGTTGCCTCTTTTTTATTTGTGCAAGTGTCAAGCACGTGTCAATTTAGTTATAAATAATGATGTTTAGTTACAAAGTTAAATGTTTATAAACGTGATACTTACAACGTTTTACTACTAGTTACATAATTAATAAAAGGCTATTATGAGAGTTCCGGGTAACCATGAGATGTTTAAAGATGCACCTGATGAATTTAAATTGCCCGAATCTTTTACAATGAACGCGAGCTTTAACTTATTAGGAAAGACATTTTTATGTAGTGACACTTGGCAAAATAAAGATATTAATAACGAAGGCGCTCAAGCATGTTTTCAGTTTAATTATAACGATGAGCAGGATAGAGAAGCTGTCATCGAATTGTTTAAGAAAGCAGAAGAAGCGGGTTGTAAAATTGATATGCCTTTAAACGAGGTAGAGTGGTCACCACTCTTTGGTTCATTCCAAGATCCATTTGGTGTAACTTGGATGGTAAATGCATATACAGAATAATATAAGAGGACGTTCAAAATTTTGAACGTCCTCTTTATTTGCGTGCATATTTGCCTTCGCTATTCGTATAGTCAGTATAATCTTTTATACGTTGATCATATTCTTCTTTAGTTATAATTTTATGTTTCAATAGTTCCTTAGCTTTCGTTGTATAATTTTCAATGTTAGATTGTTTCATAAATCATCATCCCTTCTGTAGCATACACAAGACCAATTAATCAATGAAATTTAACTCTAAGCACATCATTAACTTCAAAATAAAAGTAGAATTTATAACTAAAGTCTATAAACAAGAAAATTGGTTACATAAATTATAAGTCTTAATTGATATTAAATCTAGCCTAATTGATAAATATATTAATATTTTAGTCATTTCAACAACTAGAATTTAAAATATTTACAAAAAATACATGAAGGTCACGTATTCATCATAAAGTCAATACAGAACATTTGTACTTGTGCACAAAGTCAAGCATGTTCGCCCAAACCCCTTGGTATCAAAGGGATTGAGCGTCGAATGAAATGACTTCCGACACTTCTTCCGACAGTATTTTTGAAAAAGCATCTGAAACGTCACGTTTGGCACTATCTATAATATGGCCATAAGTAGACTCAATCATCTTAGGTGTATTACCTAAACGTTCAGCAACATAGAATATAGACTGATTACCTTTTAATAGTAATGTAGCATGAGAATGCCTAAAAGCATGTGCATGGATTTTTATATTTAAATCCTCAGACATCTGATTGAATGCTTGATAAATGATTGTTCTAGAAATAGGCTTTAATCCATAATTACCAACAAAAATTGCTGAATGGATATCGATAGGTGTATTGCGATAAAAAGACTTATTCTCGATGTATTTTTGATATTCTTTCAACATTTTTATCAATTCAGGATCTACGTGAATTGTTCTTTTTGAACGTTTTGTTTTTGTTTTTGTGAAATTGTCATGGTCATTTCTAGATTCTCTAATACTGATTGTATTATTTTTGAAATCAATATCTGTCCATCTCAAAGCTTGTAATTCACCGATTCTCATACCAGTATAGGTAAGTGTATAAACAATGGTTTTATAAACAGGCTCCATACTATCAGCATAATGTAATATGCATTTTAAGGTACTTTGATTATAAAAAATTGGTTGGGTATCTTCTTCTTTAAAATGCATTTTTCCTGATATTTTATTTCGTTTTAATTTTTCGTTATCGACCATGAAATCCAGTATGGCAATAAAAGTACAATAGATGTTATAAGTTGTCCTATAATTCACTCTATCTTGAAGCGGATTGATTAGACTAGTTTGTACCTCATATGGTGTTAATCTGGATAAATAGGTTTTACCTATTAAAGGGATAATGTGATTATTAATATAGTTTTTGTTATTTCTTAACGTTGAGTTTGCCCAGCTGGGGCTTTTAAACTCGAAATACATTTCAGCCGCCTGTTTAACAGTAATCTTGTCTGCTTCTATAACTGAATAATCTTGTTCTTCTATATCTGTTTTTAATAACAAAACTTCTCTATATGCAGCTTTTTCAGTTAAGAATCCACTTTTTTGTTTCTCTTTTCGTTTACCATCCAAATAGTATTTGAGCCTATAGCAATAACGTTTATCACCATTTGTGGTCTTATAACTATATACATTTTCATATTTTTTCGACTTAATATATTTCATTGAAACTACCTCCAGTTAAGTTTGGAGACTTGGGGAGGTTGTTAAGCCTTTGGGTATCACCCCCTTTCAACACCTAACATAGTTAGGTATTTTTGTTTTTGTCTTTCATCATTTTGTCATAATCAGATGCAACCATCTCTAACCATTTATTTGTTTCCTTTTTGTTTTTATGGCCAGGATTTATAATCTTTAGTTGATGACCATCATTAGTCAAAATGTAAATGTGTGTAACTGTGTAGTTTAATACTTTCATATTTTACCTCCTTACAAGAAAACCTCACTAATTGTGAGGTTTATCAGATAGAATTTCATAATAAATAATATAGTTATCGATTTGATAGTCTTTTATAAGTTTCTTTGAATAACCAATAGCTTTTTCTTTTTTGAGTAAATGATAAAATTCCAATTCTAACTCTGTTGGTTTTTCTTCTTTAATTACGTCTTTTTTCTTCGCTACTCTGATAGGCTTATCTTCAAATACAAAATAACCAGAATGAGTATTTTTTGTATTGTTGACACCAACATATATTGATAATAGTAAGTTATAACCGTAATATGCATCACTTTGGTATTCTTCTTCAAGTTCATCAATTAGGAAAACGTGTTTATTAGTGTATATTTTTTTAATCATTTATAATCACCATTTATATAATTTAATAATTCCTTTTCGTTAATTAGTTGGATTTGACACCCTTTAGCTATAAGTTCTCTTGCTTTTCTTTGCTTTGAAACTAAGCCGTTCTCATCCATATATTTTTCATCTTGAACACCTTCAACTAAAATATGTGTTCTAGGCGATACGGTGCTGCGGATGTTTGCACCAATTTTTCTAGTAAGAATCATTAATTCTGATTTCGAAATATTGAATTCTCCTGTAAAAACAATGTTTTTGTTTTTTAATAATAGATTTTCTTCATTATCTGGAGTGATTTTGTTAATGTCAGATAGTTTCATATCCGGCTTGGTGAAAGCGACTTTTGAAAGTGACCTTTGTATATTAGTTAAATTACTAAAGCGTATATACTGTTTTTTCATACTTTGAATTAGTTCTAAAACACTTGAAGTTTCTTGAAATTTAGCAAGTTTTATTAAAATAGTAGATAAACTGTGAACATCATATTTTGCTGAATGCAACTTTGTTTTATCTATGTTATATAAATCACATAAACTATCCATACTCACAGATATATTTCCATGAAAATACTTAAATAAATTTACACTATCAATGTAAATAAAATTTTGTTTCTCTAAATTACATGTTTCTATAGTTGAATTTAATACTGAAATATCAAAGTTTGCATTATGTGCTATTACAATTTGGGCACTTTCTATTAAAGAAATAATTTTTGGATATATATTTTCAAATGTGGGAGAATTTAAAATTACTTCTTTTGATATTTTATGTATTTTAGCATTAGATAAACTATATTTATTATTAGGTGGATTAATATAAGTCGAAAATTCTTCTGAGATTTTTAAATCTTTAATCAACGAAATTGCTATTTCACAAGGGCTATTTGTATATTCGTTCATAGTTTCAAAATCTAGAACAGCAATATCATACTTTTTCATTCTACATTGCTCCTTTAATCAATATTTATATGTTTAAACACCTGCAATGGTTCAAATCTTATAACATAACCATTGTGATAAGTGGATAAGCCAAACTTCGTTTTATAATGCTCAATTACCTTAACTATGTATTTTTCTGTCACTTCAAAGTAATTAGCCATTTCATATAAATTGTGACAACTATTTTTATAAGCTTTTATAACTCCGTCTAAAGAAACAACTTGTTCCATAGAATATCTTCGGGCATAGTTCTCAAATTTTCTATTATTAAAATTGCTTTGATCTGTAATATTTCCGGCAGTTAATTTGTAATGAGCGAGCTCTTCAGCTAAGACTTCATGTTTTCTTGCTGTAGATAGAGTTTTATCAACTAATATAACGCCATTGTCATATAACCCTTCGAAGTTGCCTTCCAATTCAAAAGTATCTCCTATAGGAAGATGGTCATTTTTAATTAGCAGTTCTTCGTATCGTCCCATCAAATCCCCCTTACATATTACGGTGAGCTTTTCTAACCATTTCAGCATATTCTCTAATCTTTGCTAATTCTTCTTCTGTAAAGTCTCCGTCTAAGTGTGCTGCTAGGTTATCTAATTCTTCTTTATTTTCGTCTGTCAAATAAGACTTAGGAACATTGAAGAAGTCCGCTAATTGTTGAATATGTTGAATTCTAGGATATTTTTCTTCTCTTAACCAATTTGAAATAGTAGATTGGCTTAATCCCAGCGATTCAGAAAGTTTACTTTGGGTAACGTTATTATCGTCCATTAGTTTCTTTAAATTTTGAGATAAAATTTGTCTAACACTTTTATGTGACATGTAATTTTCTCCTTTAATATTACTTTTTGTAATATTAATTTATCACATTAGGCAAAATTAAACAACACTTTTTATTACTTTTACTCACTTTTTATCACTTTTTTGCTTGACTATGAACTTAAAGTGATATAAAGTGATATTCAGGAAGGGAGGTAAAGAAAATGCCAGAACAATTATCGATACGTAATTGGCGACAAATACGTGAAATGACACAACAAGATGTTGCAGATGTATTAAAAGTGAGCGTAAAAACGGTTGGAGAGTGGGAAAAAAACGATTCGAATGTTAAAGAATTAGTTATATATGCTCTTGCTAAACTATATGAAATTGAAATTGACCAAATTAAGGTCTAATTTTTTTAATATCAATATCACTTTTTATCACTTATGAAAACGGAGGTAACAAATGAACGAATTAAAAACGAAATCAAAAATCAGCGAAATGTTCAATATTCAAGAAAAAGAAAATGGAGAAATCGCAATAAGCGCAAGAGAGTTATACAAAGCGTTAGGTGTCAAAAAACGTTTTAGCGCATGGGCAGATATTAATTTAAAACATTTTAAAGAAAACCGAGATTTTACAAGTGTACTTACAAGTACGGTTGTTAATAATGGTGCTGTTAGACAACTAGAAGATTACGCTTTAACTCTTGATGTAGCAAAGCATATAGCGATGATGTCAGGTACTGAAAGAGGTTTTGATTTTAGAGAGTATTTCATTCAAATTGAAAAGGCATGGAACAGTCCAGAAATGATCATGCAACGAGCTTTAAAAATAGCAAATAGCACAATTTTTCAATTAGAAACACAGATTGAAAAGGATAAACCAAAAGTATTATTTGCTGATGCAGTTGCAACAACAAAAACATCAATCCTAGTTGGAGAATTAGCAAAGATAATCAAACAGAATGGTGTAGAAATTGGACAACGCAGGTTATTTGAATGGTTACGTCAAAATGGATTCTTAATCAAACGAAAAGGCATTGATTATAACATGCCAACACAATATTCGATGGAGCGAGAATTGTTTGAAATCAAAGAAACATCAATCACACATTCAGATGGTCATGTATCGATTAGTAAGACACCAAAAGTAACTGGTAAAGGCCAACAATATTTTATCAATAAGTTCTTAGGTGAACAGGCGTAGTAGATAAAGGAGGAAACACAGTGAATGAATTAAAGCTTAATTTGGAAGAAAGTGCAGTAGAACGTAAGATTTATCAATTAATTCACGAATACGGATTATCATATGAGCAATTTAAAAAAGTATTTTTGTTGGTTGATAGACGTATAGTACATCACATTCAAAACACCGAGATATCAAAAGAAAAAAGACCTCTTGATTTAACAAGAGGTCATGAAGGTTAGTTATTTAGCTCTAGGTCAAGATTGGAATCAACATAGCCCAATACTGGATGTAGCTTTTCTTTAAATTGATCGAAGTTAATCAAAGTATGTTGATGTGAATGATTGTCTCGAACACAATCTAGCGCCTCTTCATAGACTTCTGTAAAAGCTTTTACAACTTGAGTAAATTCGTAACGATATAAGTCTTCCTTACTTCTAACATAAGATTCTAAAGTTACAAAGTAAGAATTAGCTTTTGATAAGTAATGAAGTGCCAATAATTCATTGTCATTATCAACAATTTGTTCAATGGCTTCCTTTGTATCGTAATATCCAGTAACCACTAACTTTCTTAAATATTCTTTTTCTTCTGAGAAATCAAATATGCTCATAGTAAACACCTCCCTTCACATAGGGATAACTAAATTATACCAAAAGAAAAATAAAAGAGGATGTGATCTTTCATGCCGAAAGGAGACTGGCTAGTTGATGCAGAAGAAATTAAAGAACGAATGTGCATTGGAGAGAAATTCTTTAGAAATCACATCGTGAAAGATAGTCGGATGAAAGCAATTGAGATTAAAAAAACAAACAGAAAATCCTGGTGGCCATCTGACAAAGCAAAAGATATATGTATACAAATAATGTACGAGTATGATGCTTAAACAAATTGGAGACTTGGGGAGCATACTCTAAAGGAGAAAAAAGTATGAATATAGCATGGAACATTATCAAGTACCCAGCACTAACATTAGCAATTGTAGTTGAGTTTTTTATTATTTCGTCATTTAGTACAACACCTATTGAGCATTCGTTTCTATTTTGGATAGTGACAGTTGCAGGATTTGAAATGGCTGATCAAATATTTTTAGAACAGGAGGAAATGTAAATGTCATATTTTAAAATAGGTTCACAAGTCTCAAAGACAGAATATCATTATGGTTTTAAATTTTTGCATAGATATGAAGTTATAAACGAAGAATTAATTTTAGTGAAGGTATTTAGTACTAATCATGATTTGGTATTTGCTGCAGAAGTACATGTTGAAGATACAGCTGAAGGTCTTTTTGAAGAAATGAATGACACGATTATAAGTTGGATTGACGACAACACGAGTGAAGTAGATGCCCTAATGGTTGAAATACTAAAAGGCAGCAATAAACCTTATGACTTTAAAATTAAGACTCGATATTAAAAAAGCCTAATCCAACGGCAATTGGAAAAGGCACAATTTCAAATAAAAATACACGTACAGAATAACACGGAGGAGGACATTAAGCAATGCAATTAAAATTAAACAAATTAGTAATGGAGAATTTTGCAGGCTTTAAAAATCAAACTTTTGAATTTAATGGCCAAGATGCAGATATTTATGGCCAAAATGGTACAGGTAAAACAACAACGGCTACAGCATTACAATGGTTGCTATTTGATAAAGGATTAGATGGTTCAACAAAATCATTTAACCCAGTACCAGAAAATGAAAAAGGCGAAGAACAGTATGAGTTAATCCCTACAGTTATAGCTGAATTTGAGATTGATGATGGATTACTAACACTTAAGAAGGAATCACACCCTAAGTATTCAACGAACCAGAAAACAAATCGTAAAGAATACAACCGAAGTAGAACGAAGTATCAATATATAAATGATGAAAAAGTAAAGGTTACTGATTTTAAAAACAGGGTTGCTGAGATTATAGATGAAGATGTGTTCAAGCTTATTACAAACCCTGGTGCTTTCAATCAATTAGATTGGAAAGTACGTCGTAATTTATTATTCGAAATTGCTGATGATATTTCAGATGAAGATGTTATTTCAAGTGATCCAGAACTAGAAGGATTAAAAGAGTTACTAACTGAACACGATATCGAAACTAAGAAGAAAATCATTGCAGATAAGATTAAGCAAATTAATCAACAAATTAAAGATATACCAACACGTATCAATGAAGCATCACATTCATTGGTTGAAGTAGAACAATTGAACGAATCTGATTACAAGCAGCTTGAAGAGAATATTCAATCATTAGTAAATAAGAGATATGAATTACAAAATGGAAGTGCTGAAATTGAATTACGCAATCGAGTGAAAGATAAACAATCAGAATTAGAACGAATCAAAAGAGACCTCTCATCTACTACTGAATCAAAAATTCATTCACTTATGAATGAGTTTAATGCAGAAGAAAGTACTATTTTGAATTACAAGTCAAAAATGAAGAATAATCAAACTCAGATTCAATATGAAGAAGGTAGAAGAAAAGAACTTTTATCAGAGCATAAAAGATTAAAGGCTGATTTAGAAAAGGCTAAAAATCACAAGTTTGAACATGTAGATGAAAAAGTTTGTTCATGTTGTGGCCAAGAGTTGCCAACCGAAAAAGTGGAAGATGCAAGAGAAAATGCACTCATGAAATTCAATAAAGAAAAATCGAATGAACTTGAAGTTATTACTGGTTCTATTGAGCGAGTTTTGGAAGACGGTAAAAAGATTAAACCAATCATTGATGCACTAAACGAAGAAAATAATAAACATCAAAAATTAATAGATTTAGCTACAGAGAAGTCTAAAAGAATTAAAAGTAAGATTGATAACCTGAAATCACAAATAACAGATGTAACGCAATCAAGCGAATACCAAGAAGTTCAAAGAGATATTGACGAACTCAATAAGAAACGTATGAACATTCAAGAAGAAGTAGATGATCGCCTTGATGAATTAGATTCACAGTTAAATGAATTAAATGCTGAAAAAGAACATTTAGATAAATTGAAGTCTATTGCTGCATCTAATAAGAACATCGAAAAACGTATTCAAGAATTAAGAAATAAAGAAGATGAGTTATTAGACGAGAAAGAAATTTATTCTGGCCAACTTTACAAATTGAATAAATTCACGATTACAAAAATCAATAAGTTAACAGATAACATCAATCGCAAGTTTAAATATGTGACCTTCAAATTGTTCTATACACAAGTAGACGGAGAAGTTAAAGAAACGTGTGAAACGACTGTAAATGGTATTGAATATCACAGGGGATTAAATAGCGCTAAAAAGCTTAATGCAGGATTAGACATCATTAATACATTGTGTGATCACTACAAAATTAATGCACCAATCTTTATAGATAATGCTGAATCAGTAATTGATATTTTACCAACAAAATCACAACAGATTAGATTAGTTGTTAGTAAAGAAGACGATTCATTAAGAATGGAGAAAAGCGTATGAAATATGAATTAGGTGATTATGTACGGATTAACAAACGTTGGAAGAAGACGAATAACCATCCATTTAAATCTGAAGTGGATGATGACGGTTATCAAGAAGTAATTGTTAGAAAGAAAATTGACTGTAATGCGTCTGGATTCATCGCTGGATTCAGATATGGATTAAAACAATTAGCCACTTTTGAACTTAATGAAAATGACTTTATTGACGAAATGGTTGAAATAGAATCAAGTTCAGTTGATGTATACCTGGTAGCAACAAGAATGAATTGCCTATATGAAGTAAGTAAAGAAGATATTCAAATAATTAAAGATGTGGAGGAATTAAGATGAGTGAAAAACAAATAAAACATCAACCTCCTATAAAAGTTGATGTTGTAAATTTAATAAAAGTTGTATGTCTAAAAGGAGACGGTAGTAAATTAGATCCCATTAGAAATGTTGAAAGATATTACAATTTTGAAGGCAGTTTATTGTTTGAATATGATGACTACGAAGTGAATTCGGTAGCATCTTCAACTGCTAGTTCATAAGAAATGAATAAAGTCATTTTATGTAGAAATTTTTTCATATCTTGAATGTCTCGATCGTCATGTTTTCTAACATAATGTGTTTCATCATTTCCGATCCAAGTTGCAGCTTTAGCTAATGATTTTAGTCGTGAGTCATCGATATCTTCAGAAATACATTTACCAAGTAGTTTTTTTGAAATCGTGTCTGCATTTAGATGCTTATGTTTAATTAGATAATCTTTTACTAAGAATTCCAAAGCTTTTCGGTAACCTATACCTGCTAAATGATTTAAACCTAATCCTTCAGCATGAGATGACTGTGAAATGATTTTTGAGAATTCACTACTAACACTATCTATTTCATATGGGTACTCAAAACTTGGTTTTGGAAGTGGATATTCTTCTTTGATTACAAGTTGATCAATTTGACGAAATCCATTAGCTAGACGAGTACTGTTTACACTGTATGTTGCAGAAAAATGCTTCTCACACTTTGGACACATAAGAATCAAAGAAAAAGGCAATGTTGAATCTGTTTGTAAAGAAGTTTTAGATTGAGCTTCAATTGTTGGTGAAATATTTGAATAGCACCAAGGGCATGAATTAGGTAAATCAATTTGTACTTTGTTATTTGTACTTTGATATTTATCAGAAATAGTGATGCGAATTTTACTCATATTTTATACCACACTTTCATAATTTATTAATTTAATTATACACAATAAAGGAGATTATATATATGACAAATAAAAACGAAGTATTAGTAAAAAATCAAAAAATGGGAGACAACGTCCTAGCTAGAGTTAAGAGTTTAGAAACACAGGGTGATCTAAAATTTCCTGAAAACTATTCTCCCGAAAATGCAATGAAATCAGCGATGCTAACTTTACAAGATTTAAAAGGTTCTAAGAAAGACGGTTATAAGCCAGCGCTTGAGTTTGCTAATCCAAATAGTATTGCTAATGCGTTAATGGATATGGTCGTACAAGGACTAAATCCAGCAAAGAATCAAGGTTACTTCATTATGTATGGAGATAAGGTTCAGTTCCAACGTTCATATTTAGGTACGATGGCTGTTACAAGACGAGTTACTGGTGCTAAAGAAATAAATGCTGAAGTTATCTTTGAAGGTGATGAAGTTAAATATAAAACAAAGAACGGTAAAATCGTCGATTTAGAACATTCTCAATCATTTGGAAACAGAGATAGTAAAAAAATCATTGGTGCATATGCAACAGTTGTATTTGAAGACGAAAGTAAAAACTATACAGAGATTATGAGCTTCGAAGAAATTGAAGAGGCATGGAAACAATCTCAAATGGTATATGATGGCAAGTTCAAGGAAGATGGAACGCATAGAAGATTCCCTCAAGAAATGGCCAAAAAGACTGTAATTAATAGAGCATGTAAGAAATTATTAAATAGTTCTGATGACAGTAGTCTATTATCGAGCGAAATTAAAAATAGAGACAACAGACAACGTAAAGAAATTTTAGATGCTGAAGAAGAAGCAAATGCCAATAAAGAATTATTAGAATTCGAAGAAGTACCACATAAAGAGGCAACAGATGTTACAGATTTTGAAGAAGTTGAAGAGATTAAAGAAGAACCTGCGCAAATAACAACAGAGGATGAAGAACCATTTTAATTGATGTTATAGCAACTGGTTCGAGTGGTAACTGCTATCGTATTTCAGATGGCAGAACCACACTTTTATTAGAAGCAGGAGTGAAGTTTGAAAAGGTGCAAAAAGCTCTTCAATACAGAACGAGAGACATTGCAGGTTGTCTCATCACTCATGAACATGGTGATCACGCTAAATATACAGATCAGTATTTAAAGAACGGAATTAATTGTTACATGACCAAGGGAACAAAGGAAGCAACGGAAATTCAAAGTCACAGACTGTATTCAGTAAAAGCTAAACAGGAAACAAGAATTGGGACATGGTCAATTTTACCTTTTGAAATAGAACATGATGCAGCTGAACCAGTTGGCTTTTTACTAAAAAGTACACAAGGTTACAAAGTCTTATATCTTACGGATACAAAATTTTGTAAGTACAGTTTTAAAGGTTTAACACACTTGATGTTAGAAGTGAATTATATCTATGAAAAAATGCAAGAGAATGTGCAAAAAGGCTTTGTTCATCAAGGATTGGCTAACAGGATAATGGATTCACATTTTAGCTTAGAATATGCATTAAAACTATTGAAGGTGAATGATTTAACACAGTTACAACAGATTCATCTAATACACCTTAGTAATACCAATTCTGATGCACAATTAATCAAACAGCAGGTACAAGAAGCGAGTGGTGTACCTGTCTATATTGGAGGTTTATAAATGGATAATAATGATTGTAAGTTTATTGGCCGAATAACAAAAGACTTAGAGATAAGAGAATCTACAAATGGGACAATGATTTTACCATTTGATATTGCCGTTCAAAGAAAATTTAAAAATAATCAAGATGAATATGAGAGTGACTTTATAAGTTGTATTGCCTTCAATAAAACTGCTGAATTTTTAACCAACTATGCAAAGAAAGGTTATTTAATAGGCGTTGAAGGTGAATTACAAAACAATAATTTTGAACGACAAGATGGCACGATGAATTACGGAATGCAATTAAAAGTAACCAAAGTTAATTCACAAATTCTATTTTTAAATAAAGATAAATCTACTAACAGTGCAAATCAAGAAGGTAGCACACAGCGTGGCCAAAATACAACAACTAACAATAATACTAGTCAAACTAGTAGCAATAATCCATTTACAAATGCTAATGGACCAATTGAAATAAACGATGATGATTTGCCATTTTAATTTAACCAGTTTTGAAAGTGAGGTGTGGAGTTATGGCTGGTTGGATTAGCTTGCATAGATCGATTGAGAATCATTGGTTGTACGAAGAAGAAAGAAAGTTTTCTAAGTTCGAAGCATGGATTGATTTACTTCTAATGGTTAATCATAAAGATAATAAAACAGTTATGGACGGTAAGTTAATCACTGTGAAAAGAGGTCAACGTATTACTTCACTCCGGAAACTAGGTGATAGATGGAAATGGTCATTAACTAAAGTTGATTCATTTTTAAGACTATTAGAAGAAGACAAAATGATAGTCGTAAAAAAAGACACCAAAAAAACGCTTGTAACCATTGTCAATTATGACGTTTACCAAAATGTGAATTTAGAAAAAAGACACAGAAAAGACAGTGAAAAGACAGAGAAAGAACACAGAAAAGACAGAGAAAAGACACAGAAAAAAACAAACAATAATGATAATAAGGAGAATAATGAAAATAATGATAATAAGGAGAATAAGAAGACGTCGAACGTCTACGACTTTTATCAAGAATCAGGATTCGGAATTATTAATCAATACACTGCACAAGATATCACTTACTATCTAGAAAGCTTTGAGAATGATTCAGATGAAATAGTGACAGCAGCATTAAAGTTAGCACTCGATAGAAATAAAGTGAACTGGGGATATGCTAAAGCTATTTTAAAAGATTGGTTAAAGTCTAATCTCAAATCAATAAGTGAAGTACGAGCATATGAACAACAAAAGTTGGCCAACTTCAAAAGTAGAAGTGGACAAAATAATAATCTCCAATCGAAAGAGAAAACACCTGAATGGTTATTAAGGCAAAAACAAAATAATCAAGATAATCACAATGAAGTAAATATAAATGCACCAGAATTTGAAGAAAAGAAAAAACAAATGGAAAAAGAAATAATGGAATGGAGTGAAGAATTTGGGCGTACTACTTAAAGGCAAAACTATAGGAGAAGTATTTGATTTACTACAAGAATTAAAATCAGTTAAAGCTGTTGCTGAAGAAATTGGTGTAACACCTGGAGCAGTTTATAGTTTTAGATCAGAACATCATAGAGCATTTAAAAAATTAAAAGATGAGTCGGAAGTTAAAGAAAATGAAAACAAAACAACTAATCCAGAATTAACTACAAAAATTATAGAACCAGAGAAGATAGTGAATAATCAACAAGATGATTCAACTAAAATAACTATTTCTAAAAAAGCCATTTTAGATGAGCAAAATAAATCACTTAATAAAAAAGTAAACAAGCTAACATCTGAAAAGAATCAATTGCATGGTCGGATTAATTTACTTGAAGATGAAATAAAAGTGATTAGTGATGAAAAGACGGAACTGAGAAATGAGTATGAAAAGCTGTCACGTGATTATCAGAAGATTAAAGAAGAAAAAGAGTCGTACAAGAAACAGTTAGATGAATTAGTTGAGGAATCTAATAATATTTTGGCAGAAGCCAAGAAATATCGTGAGGCAAACAAAGAATATCAAAATAAAATGGCGATGCTTAGCGAAAGAGACACAAGACAATCAGAAGTGAATATAGATCAAATACAAAAGGAACTAGCGTTTTATAAAGCACATGCGTTGTTATATTACCAGAAAGTAAATGAAGTATCATGACGGTTCATTCATTTACGATACTGTTCAAAAAAGACACAAAACATCTAGATAAACCAATGGCATCTCCTAGGCCGAGGTTTAGAAACGTTGGAAAGTTTATTCAAACATACATGCCAACTAACTACGTAAAACACAAACAATTTATAAAAGAACAAATGCCAGAACTAAATATCGATGATGCAATCAAGTTAACTTTACTGTTTGAATTTCCAATGAACAAGTCATGGTCAAAATCATTAATTAAAAGAATGATACATGCATTTAAAAAGAATAAACCTGACATCGATAATTTGGTTAAAACATTTATGGATGCAGCAAATGAAAAGATATGGACTGATGATGCATTAGTCGTTGAATTACATTGTGCTAAAAGATACGCAGAAGTACCAAAAATAAAAGTGAAAGTGGAGGAATTATGATGAGAAATATTCAATTTGCAGATGAATTAATTAAAAAGACTTTTGGAGAAAATGAACAAGATGGAGTAGTAAGAAAACAATTTAACGCTACTGATAAACATGTGACTTGGTCAATCGAGTTTTTCGCTTATGAAGCAACAATTGTGTGTACTGCAAGTAAAGCTGGAACTAAATTTAAAGTTTCTGGGGATAATGTTCCAAATGGTTTTATTACTCAACAATATCAAAGAGTTGAGTACATTAGACAAGAACTATTTAAAGATGAAGTAGAAAATCCAGATCAATTAACATTAGAAGATGTAGACAGTGAAGAAGAACAAGAGCAAACAGAAAATGAAACATTATTTGATGGCGGAGAAGAAAAAGTTGAAGAATTATCACAAGAAGAAATCGATTAATCAAAAGGGTGGCGAAAGTCACCCAGATATTTTAGATAAGGTAAAGGAAGTGTTGGGAAGATGATACCAAAGTTTAGAGCATGGGATAAAGTCAATAAAAAAATGATAGAAGACGTTGCTAGTATTCATTTTAAATCAGAAATGATAACAACAAGAAACTTGTGTTTTTATCCATTTAAGGATATTGAATTAATGCAATCAAGTGGATTAACAGACTATTACTACAGTGAATATTTTGAGGGGGATATTGCTCGAGATGTTACAAGCGAAGAAATCGGCGTTGTTGAATATGTAGATGGTGAATTTGTAATGAGGTTTGCCGGAGGAGATTCGGTGGATTTAAGCGACGTTAAAGATGAATTTGAAATCGTAGGTAATAAATTTGAAGATGGATATTTACTAGGGGAGGACTAACTTATGAAATCCTACAAGAAGAAACAAATCATTAAGCACGCGCTTATTCATTACATGAATAGAGAAGGTGCTACTAAATCAGATTTAAATACAGAAAATTTGGTATTGCGAGATATTGAAAGAGATATTGTATTGATGAAAGATGAATATGATATTCCGATGACAGATAGAGATAAACAAATTTGGGAGGAATTACAGCTATGAAACTTTACCTGTTCACATTAACACTTACTGCAATAGCATTATACACATTCATCAAACGATCATATAAGTATGCGAGTGTGCAAGATAGTATAGACGTCGAAAGTTACGCAAGTGATATGTCAGCACCAATCGATTATGAAGACACACAAGCATATAAGGACAACGAAGTATGGTTCACAGGAATGGGGAGATGTTGAATGAAACGAGAACCAGTATTCGTAAAACCAACATATAAGTACAAAGGAGAAGTTAAAGAACATCCTATTGAACGATTAGAATTTAAAGATGTACCAGAGAACGATATCGAAAGTTTAGGGATAAGTTTAAGACGAGTTGGTAAGAAATTAAGCGAAGTATTTAGTGGAGTTGATAAACGATGTTAATCGCAGCAATATTGTTTGTGGTTATAGTATTATCACTAATTATTATTGCGCTAATGGAGGGATAAGGAATGCCATCAGTAGAAGAACAAATGAATAAAATTCAATCTAAAGATGAATTGATTAAATGGTTGAGTAATGAATATTTTATTTTATCTAACAAAGCATATGGTGATAATTTCGAAGAAGTAATAGTTTATGAAATAAATATCATTAAGTCTAAAGCTGAATTATTAATGAGGGATAAGAGGTGATCATAGTGAAGTTCCTTTTAGATGTATTATTGTTTATAATTTCGTTAATGATTGGTTTTATTATTTTAAATGTTAATGACACATTACTATTTGCATTTGCTGCATTTGGTGCTTATAAAATGATAGACTCATTTGTTAGAAATTTAATTAGAGGTGAAGCTTGAATGGAAAACAATATTTGGTACGCATTATCTACAGGAGTTTTTTTATACACAGTTAAAGAAATAGTAAGGCTTGGTATAGATACCAGAATTAATGTAATTAATTTTAATTTAGAGAAACTCTACCCTATTTATTCAGATGCTTTTGGAAAAGTGAAGTTTATGATTGGGCATCATAGAACACCTTTTTCGCAGAAAGACACCTTTCAGAATATTTATGATGATGTATTAAATAATATAGACAAAAAACAAAGAAATTTATACATTAACAATGATAATTATAGAAAAGTAATGAATTTATATAGACATATAGAAAAAATGGAGAATGCAAAATATGAATTCAATAACTTTTTTAGTGCCAATCAAGTCTTTTTTGAATATGAATTTGTAGTCGAAACAATTGTAATGGTAAATGAATTTGAGAGTGACATTTCATATTTAAGGTCCATGGTTAATAATTATATGAATAATTATGAAAATTTAATATGGAGCAATATCATAACTGACGCATATAAACATAAGGTTACACAATATGAAATTTATCTTGATAAATTTGAAGAAGAGTTTAGAAAGAAATTCAAAATTAAAAGAGAAAGTAGAATCAAAAAGTTTAGAAGAAATATTAAAAATAGGTTTAAGAGGTGACAATAATGGAGCTTAATAAGTATCAAGAGATAGCGTTAAGAACACATAACACTGATTCTAATTTGGCTGAGTCATTAACTAATTATACTTTAGGCCTAGCAGGCGAATCAGGAGAAGTAGCTGACATAGTAAAGAAACATATATTCCATGGCCATGAGTTAAACAAAGACGAAATGGTTAAAGAACTCGGCGATGTTCTTTGGTACTTATCTTCACTCGCTAGTATGTGTGACGTAACACTTGATGAAGTGGCAGGTCATAATTTAAATAAATTATCTAATAGATATCCAGGTGGATTTAATCAAAAGCATAGTATTAATCGAATAGAGAACATTTCACCAGGAGATAAAGTTTTATTTAGTAATAACCAATATATTGTGGATGATGTAATTGGAAATACATTATTGATTAGTAACGATAATGATGATCAGCAAGTTAATGTATATGATGTAAAGAAACTGTAATTAGTTTCTTCTTAATAAAGGTGGTGAGATGTATTGTTCGAGTGGCTAGAGTTATACCAGAACTTGGATATGCAACAGCAGGCATTAGAGATAAAAAAAGATATATGCATTGAAGAAATGGAGAGGTGGCACTCAATAAGTTATGCACGAGCAGACTTAGGAAAGAAGCATGCCTTTCATTCTCGCTTACAACAAGTCAGCCGTATTGAGGAGGAGTTAGAGGAATTGAATGAGAGGATAAAAAAGTTAGAAAAACAGAAGGAAAGAGTATTAAGTTTGTTGGACCGTTTCCAAGGTATAGAACACAAGATACTTAGAAAGAAATATGTAGATGGTATGACATTACAAGAGATTGCATATGACTTAGGTTATAGTGAACAATACATTAGAAAGAAACATGCTGAGTGTATTAAGAGAATCAAGTTCATTAGTTAGTAGTCAACGTTGTCAACAATCATGCTACACAAACTATTGATTAATCGTGATATTGTAATAACATAGAAAAATTATACGAAGGACTGACACATTGTGTTGGTCCTTTTATTATGCAACGAAGGAGTGATTGGTATTGGTATCATGAGACGTTGTAATCATCCAACATGCAACAAACTTATATCACACAATCAAACATACTGTGATGATCATAAGCAATACACTAACAAAGCATACAATGATGCAAGGCAAAGGAATAATCCTGAATACTTAAATTTTTATAAACGTAAAGAATGGTTAGATAAAAGAGAAATAGTATTAATCAAGAATGATTATATTTGTGCATCTTGTGGTGCAGTAGCTGAAGTAATAGACCATATAATCCCAACAAAAGTAAATTGGTCGAAACGATTAGATGAAAAGAATCTACAGCCATTGTGCAATGAATGCCATAACAAAAAAACAAAAGAAGATTTAAAAAAGTACGGAATGTGAAAAAGATAAAAATAAAAATATGTAAAAAAATAAAAATAAAATACAAAAATTTTAAAAGTCCCCCACCAATTTTGACGGGGCATTGTCGAAATCTCTGCGGAACGGGGCAGACCTTTCTTTCGGACTTTTTCCCTTTTTTAAACCGATTTTACAAAGGAGGTGGTTTGGTTGGCTGGAAGAAGACGTGTTGCGACTGATGTCACAAAAAAGAACTTAACAAAAGATGAAATCAGACAACGTAAGCAAGAAGAAGAACTTTTAAATGTCTTTGAGGGAGTACCCGAACGGCCACCGACTTGGTTGAGCAAATTGGCCAAAAAAGAATATAAGCGTATTGTTCCCTTAATGAAAAATTTGCCAATAGCAAACCTAGATTTACAGATTATATGTCATTATTGCGAACAAGTTTCAAGCTATTTAGAACTAACTAAAGACATACAAGAAAATGGATATAATATATTCATCAAAAATGATGAAGGGGAAATTATTAACGTTAAAATTAATCCTTCAGTATCTAAAAGACTAGAAGTGGCGAGAGAAATGAGAGCAGCAGCTAGTATGATTGGTATAAGTTTAGACAGCAGAATTAAAATTGTCGCACCAAAGAAAAACGAAGTTGTAGAGGACCCAATGGATGACTTCTTTAACTGACAATAAATTGATTGATCCAGTTACTTTTTATGCAAAAAAAGTGCTAAAAGGCGACATTTTAGCATCTAGGATGGTCAAAAAAGCGTGCAAACGTCACTTAAATGATTTAAAACGTGATGATTTAGCCTATAATTGGCAACCCAACAAAGCACTACATGTTATCAATTTCATTGAAAAGCTACCAGATATTAAAACAGGTGAACGTCATCCTTTAGCATTATTTCAAAAGTTTATAGTTGGTAGTATTTATGGTTGGCAGAATGATGAAGGACATAGACGATTTAAACGTGCTTATATTAGTATGGCCAGAAAAAACGGTAAGTCTATAATCGTTGCCGGTATTAACCTTTATGAATTGCTTTTTGGGGAAAATCCTAAATTAGGTAGACAGATATATTGTACGGCCAATGCAAAAGACCAAGCTAAGGTCGTATGGGAAATGTGCATGAAACAATTGAATTCATTACGAGAAGAATCGGCCAAAGTATACAACATTACTAAAATTACTGAATCTAAAAACCTGTTGGCAAATAAACGTGACGGTTCAATCTTAAAACCATTATCAAAAGATACAAAAAAACTAGATGGTTTTGATCCATACATTGGTATTCTCGATGAATATCACGAAGCTAAAGATGATTCAATGTTTGAAGTCCTACGTTCTGGTATGATTCAACAAGTTAATCGTTTAATAGCAATTATTAGTACTGCTGGGTTTAATTTGAATGGGCCGATGTATAAAGAATATGTATATTGCAAAGGTTTGATGAACGGAAAGTTTGAAAATGATAACTATTTTGTATATTGTGCAGAAATGGATAGCGACGAAGAAATAGACGATGAAAAGAACTGGATTAAAGCAAATCCTTTATTAGAAGTGGAATCATTTTATGATGTTGCATTACAAACTATTAAAGATGATATGCAAGAACAAATTGATAAAGGTGAAACACACAAAATTAAAACAAAGAACTTTAATATTTGGCAATCCAATAGTGAATCATCACTAGTTAATATAAAAGATTGGGAAAAAATAAGCGTTGATAGTGCACCTGATATTAAAAATCGGGATGTATATATTGGCGTCGATTTATCAAGATTAAACGATTTAACAGGTATAGGTTTTATTTATCCTATAGATAAAAAGTATTATGTTGATTCTCACGTTTTTGTTGGTACTAGAGGTGGCATAGAAGCAAAAATAAAACGCGACAAAATAGATTATTTGGAAATGGTCAACAGTGGCACTGCGACTTTAACACGTTCTGTTTATGGGATTATAGATTATGAACAAGTGATTGAATACTTAATAAATTATGTTGTCGAAAATAATTTGAATGTTTTAGGTCTTTGTTACGATCCTTGGCACTCAGAAACGTTTTTGACTGCTATAGAAAATCGGAAAGATATTAAATGGCCATTGATAGAAGTAGGACAATCATTCAAAGTAATGTCTCAACCTATTAAAGACTTCCAACTTGATGTAATTCAAGAAAAGATAATACATGCTAACAACCCAGCGTTGGATGTAGGGGTTAATAATGCAGTTCTTATTTTCGACAAAGAAGGTAACTGCAAAGTTGATAAATCTATGTATAGGGAAAAGATAGATAGTATTGTCTCAGTTCTTATTGCATGGACAGAAGCGAGAATGCATGAGTTCCAAGAAAATTGGGATGAAATTTATGCAAGTGATGAATTTGGATTTTAGGAGGTGCATCGATGAATTTAAGTAAAATTAAAGACTTCTTTTTGTTAATGGTTGCCAATTTAACAGGCATCCTTTTTTTATTAGGTTTAACCTTGGTTAATATTGCTATGTATTTAAGGTTTAATGAAACAATTGGACTTGTAGTGACAGGCTTAACATTAATTTTAATTGCATTGATTATTGACCATGAATCTAGACCAGAAAGGAGGTAAGATGATTGGGGATTTTTATTGGTAATAGAAATAGATCAATTGATATGGAACAAATAGATATAGTAAAAGCAACAAAGATATTTCCAGGAATTGAAGATGCTCCAGTACTAAATGAATATGACGGGGTAGATGCTATAAAAAATACAGACATTTTTACTGCTGTAAGTATGTTAGCAGGCGACTTAGCAAGAATGGATATTCAAATATGGAAGCAAGGTGTTCATGAAGAAAATAATTATTTGGAAAAGTTGATTAATGTACGACCAAATGACTATTACAATGGATATCTTTTCAAATTTATTGTTTTTGCTAATGCTATGTTAACAGGCCATGGATATTTCAGAATCATTAGGGATACAAAGTTTAATCCTAAAAAATTGGTATTCATGAAAACGTCAAAAGTAAATTTAAAAGTAGATGATAATGATACGCTCTACTTTGAATATAAACCAAATCATAAGGATGTTATAAAGTTAGATTACTATGATGTTGTTGATATTAAATTTCATTCATTAGATGGGTTTAAAGGTATCTCACTTTTAGAGTCCTTATTAAAGACTTTAGAAACAGATCATTACGGTAGACAATTTCTAGGTAATTTCTTAAAGAATGGTACACATGCAGGTGGAATTTTAAAAATGAAAGGTGTACTTGATAATAAAGCAGCAAGAGATAGAGCCAGAAAATCATTTCATGAACAATATAGCGGGACAAAACAAGCCGGAAAAGTCGTTGTTATGGATGAGTCGATGTCGTTCGATCAGTTAGAAGTCGATACAGAAATACTAAAGCTTATACGTGACAATAAATCATCAACACGAGAAATTGCAGGAGTTTTTGGAATCCCACTTCATAAGTTCGGTATTGAACCAACAAATATTAGTATTACAGATGCAAATTTAGAATACTTATCAACATTAGCACCATATATGAAAGCTAGTTGTTCAGCCTTAGAATTTTACTTTAATTCAGATTTAGATGATTTGGTCAAACGTTTTAGGTTTGATACTTCTGATTTGAGAGTAGTTGACTCAGAAACGCAGGCAAAAATAGATAAAATAGATCTTGAAGATGGCGTCAAGAACCTCGATGAAGTAAGAAAGACAAGGGGTTTGCCACCTATAGAAGGTGGATTTGGAGCAAAGCATAGAGTTGATTTGAATCATGTGAATATCGAAAAAGTTGATGAGTATCAAATGAATAAAACAATTGATAAGAAGCATAAAACTAATTTCGAAGGGGGGTGAGAAAGATGAAGGATGAAGAAAAAAGAACGATGAACAACATTGAAGTGCGAGCTAAACAAGATAATGAGAAGATGATTATTGGGGGCTATGCACTTAAATTCGATACCTGGTCTGAAGATTTAGGTGGTTTCAAAGAAACTATTTCTTCTAGTGCATTAAATAATACTAATCTAAATGATGTAAGATGTTTAGTTGATCATGAACCGAGTCAAATACTTGGTAGAAGTTCTTCTGGAACATTAAAGTTAGATATCGACGATATTGGTTTGAAGTTTGAATGTACATTACCAAATACTACATTAGCAAGAGATATATATGAAAATATTAAACTTGGTAATGTTAACCAATGCTCATTTGGATTTATGTTAGAAGATGACGGTGATGAGTGGATATTTGATGATGAGATACGTTCATATAAGCGTACTTTAACAAAATTTAAAGAATTAACTGATGTATCTGTCGTTACTTATCCAGCATATAGAGATACAGATGTAGCGCCAGCTTTAAGAAGTATTAAAAAAATGAATTTTAATTTCGAACAAGAAAAATTAAAAACTGAACTTGAATTATTATAAATCGGTGAAGGTTAACACCGTAAAAAATAGATCCAAAAGCTTGCTAAATATAGTGAAGCTTGTTTTTTATGCAATCAAAAATAAAATGAGGAGGTTCATTTATGAACAAGAAACAATTACTAGAAGCAATAAAAAAATTGAAGTCTCAACGTGATGAAAAGAGGAAAGAAGCATTAAAGTATGTAGAGTCTGACTTAAAAAAAGCAAAAGAACTTCGTGATGAAGTGAAGTCGTTTGATAAAAAAATAGCTGAGAAAGAAGAAGAATTAGCTATTATTGAAGATTTAGAAAATAAAAACTCTGACGAAGAATCTTCAAATAATGAGGAATCTAGTGATAAAAGTGCAGACGGTGGTGAAAAATCATCAGAAAATGATGAGAAATCAAGTGAACATCGTTCTATTAAACGCAATAATCCCAAAGCAACTAAGGATAAAGAAATTAGAAAACAAAAGGAATCTGAAGCGGTAATTAATTTCCGTAATTACCTTCTTACTCAAAATACACGTTCGGTAAAAACAACAGATGAAGGTGTTTTAGTACCTGAAGAAATTTCAAATAAAATAGAAGATTTTACAGATGAATTAGAAGCATTAGATAAGTTAGTAGATGTTAGAAACGTTAAAACACCAATTGGAAAATTCCCAGTCAGAACTGATGAAACGAAGAAAGCGGGATTACCTACTGTTCAAGAATTAGAAGAATCTCCTGAGTTAGGTTTAAGAAAGTTAGGAGAACAAAAATATGAAATCAATACTCACCGTGGACTTTTAAAAGTGTCTTGGGAAGCACTTGATGACGGCGTAGAAGTTGAAAATATTATTGTTGAAGAATTAGCTGAAGAAATTACCGCAACAAAAAACGTTAAAATTTTAGAAGCCTTAAAAGGGTTAACTCCTAAGTCAGTTACAACTATTGGGGAAGTTAAAACAATACTAAACGTTGAGTTGAAAAAACGTTATGCTAAAGAATTTGTTGTTTCATCTGATGTATATGATCAATTAGACCAAATGAAAGATAAAAATGGACGTTATTTATTACAAGAATCTATTACTTCAGCAACAGGATATAAAATGTTTGGTAAAGATATTAGAGTGCTTGATAAAGAAGTGATTGGTGAAAATACTATGTTTATTGGATCATTAAAAGATGCAGTAGTTTTATTCTTAAGAAAGCAATTATTAGTGAATTATGAAATTTGGAATCAATACGGAAAAGTATTCTCTCCAATTTTAAGATTAGATGCTCGATTAAAAAATGACAAAGCTGTTATCAAAGTAGACTTTAATGTTGATGGAGATAATCCACATGGTAATAGTGCAGCAGATGTTATTCCAGAGGCTTAATATTAAGCCTCTAATTTTAATAATTAGGAGTGGTTTAAATGGTTAAATTTAAAGCATTAGTAAAGTATAAAGATTTGGAAATGGATAAAGTAGTAGAAGTTGATGATGAATTAGAAATGACGGTAAAACGTGCAAATGAAATTAATAAAAAATTAAAAGAGCATGGGAAAGTACTTGAACGAGTTGAAGAATCGAAATAATGAGGTGATTTGAATGAAAATTACTGATCAAGATTTTGACTTGTTAAGAAAACATTGTAAGGTTGATCATCATTCTGAAGATGATTTGTTAAAAGCTTATTATGAATGGGCTTTTGATGATATAGCAAGTGCAGTTACTGATGATTATAAAAATCATATAGATTGGTTTGCTAATCAAACATTATTTAAAAGGGCGGTATTTCCTTTAGCTGCTTATTATTTTGAAAATAGAATTGCATATATTGAACGTAGTTTGAGTTATGCGCCTCATATGGTGTTAAGTACAGTGCATAAATTACGTGACATGTATGTGGTTGATATGGAGTTAGATAAAGATGAAAATAAGCATTAGGGATTTAAACGAAAGGGTTACTTTTAACGAAGATATCAGTAAATCAATCAATGGTTTACCTCAACGGCCAAAACGACGTGAATTATATAGTTGTTATGCGTGTATTCAAGATGCTAAAGAATCTGATACTCAAACTAGTATTAATAACAATAGTAAATTCATAAAAACGATTATTATACGTGACCCAAGAGGCGACTATAAACCTAGTAATAAGCACTATATTATACACGATGGTGTAAGTTACGATGTTAAGTATTATAAGCCTGATTATCGCGATAAGTCTTTCTTAAGAATATATTGTGAGGTGGTAATCTAATGGGTGCTAAAATCGAGAAAAACACAATGGAATCTGGATTAAGAAAGAAAATCCAAGAATTCCCTAGAATTCAAAACCGTGTTCTAAAAGCAGGGGCGTCGTCATTGATTCCAATTTTGGTAAAAAATACACCTAAAAGTGATAGAAGTAAGCATGCGAAAGAGCATGTAGCGATGTCTAATATTAGAACAGACAAAGGCACGTATGAAAAGTATGTGACGATTGGTTATGAAAAAGGTTATAGTCACAGGATGCACACCACTGAATTCGGAACTATGTACCAACGCCCACAATTATTTATCACTAAAAGTGAAAAAGAAGGAAGAAGTATTGTTAATAAGGCAATGGTAACAGCTATGAGAAGAGGCATGAGAAAATGAAAAACATTACAGATGAACTTTATCAACTAATTGTTAATAATGGAGATATTACAGTAAGTGATAATATTTTTAAATATGTTGTTCCACAAAATTTTCATGAAACAACTAATAAGCCCATCGTTAGGATTACACCTTTGCCATATACACCTCAAGATTATGCAGATGATCAGCAACTTTCAAGAGAATATGATTACCAGATTGATATTTGGTGGTCAGAGGATGAACCATTTGAACAAGCGGAAATGCTTGTTTTTTTATTGGAAAAAATGAATTTTCAAGCTTATTATCGTGAGCCTTTATATGAAGTAGAGACTTTTACATTTAGAGAGATTATTCGAGCTAAAGCAACGATAATTACATTAAAAACATAGGAGGCATTACAATGTTAAAAAACTTAAAAGAATCTGAAAGACTATTGAAATTAAATTTACAACACTTTGCAAGCACAGGTGTATCAGGTATCGCAATTGGGGTTTCAAACTTCTATTCGGCACCAATTGAGCAAGATGATGATAAAGGTATTAAATATGGCCCGGGTATGCGTACACGATTCCTTCAAGAAATTGAAGTTGATAGACCACAAGAATCAGAAGACGCATACGGCGATCATATTGTAGCAGCTACTGCTGTATCTAATGGTAAATTAGAGGTAAAAACGACATTTGTTACTGTTCCATCTGACCAAAAAGCATTCTTATCAGGTGCTAAAAAAGGTAAAGGTGGTTACAAATATAGTGCTGCGGATATTCCACCTGACGTAGGTGTAGTATTTGAACGTCGTAATCATGATGGTTCAAGCGAGTGGGTAGGATTATTCAAAGGTAAATTCACACGACCAGGAATTAAAGGACAAACAAAGCAAGATAAAGTCGAGTTCCAAAATGACGAAGTTGAAGGTAGCTTCATTGATCGCATTTTTGATGAAGCATCACATGTAACTGGATATGATGCAAAAGGTAAAACTGAAGGTCGCGATTATGTATTTATGGAAACATTCGGTAAAACGTATGAAGAGTTTATGAAAACTGTTGGAGAACCACAAGTAGAAGAAGCGAAGAACGCAATTGAAGCGTCTGGAGATGTATCAGAAGGAAGTACTGAGGAAGAAGGAAATACTGAAGGGGAAGGAATTCCTGAAGCATAAAAATAGGGGACGAAAGTCCTCTATTTATTTTTATTTTGGCCAAATTAAAAATTAGAAAGTAGGAAATCAAATGAAACGTACATCAATTGAATTAATTACAGGATTTACAAAAGCAGGGAAACCACAATATAAAAAGTATTTAGCAAAACCAATCCTTACATTGTTTGAAACAATTCAAGGCTCTAAATTATCTATGAAAATGCAAAAAGTATTTAAGGAGCCAGACTTCGATGAACTAACAGAGGAACAATACGAAGGATTATCTGAAACAGAGAAACGAGAATACGATAAGTTACGAGAAGAATATACAGAACAAGTAATGTCGCAAATGGACGTTCTAGATGAAGTGTTTGAATTCATAACTGAAGCATTTGATGAACAATTTACAACAGTTGAGTTACAAAAAGGTTTACCTAGTGGTCAAGAAGGTTTTGAATATTTAGGTTCTATATTGCGAAATATAACAAGTGGCGGAGAACCAAGTGAAACAAAAAAGTTTTTGAACGAGCAGAAGAAATAAATCCTGAAGATTTGACTGTTGAGGGTGCATATAAAAATTATATGAAACTTGCAAAGACGTTAATAGATGAAGGCATGGATCCTCAAAAAGTTGCTAATATGCCTATCCATTTCTTCTTAGAAGTAGTCGAATCACGTATTGAGACAAAACAAAAAGCTACAAGTTTTAAAGACATATTCTAGTCACTCAAAATGAGTGACTTTTTTATTTGCAATTTTTTAAAGAAAGGAGGAATTTTATGCCAAGTCCTATCGGGAATATGGTCATACGAGTTGATTTAGATGGTTCTGGATTTAATAAGGGCGCGACTGGATTACAGAGGCAGTTAAGAATGGTTAGTAAAGAAATGTCAGCTAATTTATCTAAATTCAGTCGTTACGATAACAGCTTAGAAAAATCAAAAGTAAAAGTTGATGGATTATCTAAGCGACAAAGGGTACAAAAAGAGCTCGTAAAAGAATTAAAGCAAAATTACGATAAATTAAGCGCAGAAACAGGAGAAAACAGTGCAAAAACACAAGATGCAGCATCTAAATATAATGAAGCAGCAGCTAAATTAAATCAATATGATCGCGAACTAGAAGATGCTACAAAGCACATGAAGGACCTACAGGCTCACCAAAATGCATTAAATACAACTTTGGGCAAGTTAGGGCATAGTTTTTCAAAGATTGGCCCACACCTTAAAAATGTAGGAGATGGAATGAAAAATGTCGGTCGTTCCATGGGAATGTATGTTACTGCACCAATTGTAGCAGGATTTGGTGCAGCAGTTAAAGCATCGATTGATTATGAGAGTGCTTTTGCAGGCGTTAGAAAAACTGTTAACGGCAGTGAAAAAGATTATAAAAAATTATCTAATGGCATTATCAACATGTCTAAAAATCTTCCTGTTGCAGCAACAGATATCGCAGAAGTTGGAGAAATGGCTGGTCAACTAGGTATTAAGAAAAGTAACATATTAGACTTTTCTAAAACAATTATTGATTTGGGTGAGTCAACAAACTTAACAAGAGAACAAGCTGCAACAGAATTTGCTAGGTTTGCCAATATCGTTGATATGCCACAAAAGTCATTCAGTAGATTAGGTTCAAGTATTGTTGCTTTAGGTAACAATATGGCTACAACTGAATCTGAAATCATGAGCATGTCTATGAGAATAGCTGCTCAAGGTAAACTAGTCGGGATGACTGAATCAGATATAACTGGTCTTGCTGCTACAATGTCTTCTTTAGGAATTGAAGCTGAAGCAGGTGGTACTGCTATGACAACTGTGCTTAAGAAGATTGATAAAGCAGTTGGTGCAGGCGGCAAAGAATTAAAAGCATTTGCTGATGCTAGTGGAGTTTCCTCAGCTGAGTTCAAGAAACAATGGGAGAAAGATCCGGTAAAAGCATTAGATACATTTATTGGTGGATTGGCCAAATCTAAAAAAGAAGGAGCCAATCTTTCTGAGATGTTAGCTGATTTAGGTATCAAAGGTATTAGAGAATCAGATACCATTTTAAGAATGGCCAATAACCATAAATTATTAGGAAAAGCAGTAAAAATTTCCGGCAAAGGTTGGAAAGAAAATAAAGCACTATCAAACGAAGCCAATCAAAGATACAAAACAATGGCATCTCAATTAAAAATATTGAAAAACAATGTCGTTGCTTTTGGTATTTCGCTAGGCGATGCTATCGCGCCAATCGTTGTAAAGTTAGCTAAGGGATTAACAGGCGTTCTAAAAAGTATGTCTAACATGTCAAATGGTATGAAGATAACAATAGCTGTTGTTGGTTCGTTAGTTGCTGCAATTGGACCGGTGGTGTTTATATTTGGTTCGTTTATTAGTGTCGTTGGTAGTGCGATGACAACATTAGGACCTCTATTAATTGGTATTTCAAAAGCAGGAGGACTAATGGCGTTTTTATCTGGGAAAGTCGCTACAGCAGTTAGACTATTTCCTGCTTTAGGAACAGCGATAAGTTTCGCAGGCGGTCCATTATTGTGGATTGTTGGTGGATTAACTGCTTTAGGTATTGGATTTACAATTGCTTATAAAAAATCTGAGACTTTCAGAAATATTGTCAATAAAGCCGTCTCAGGTGTTATGAACACATTTAAAGCAGCTAAGATTGCACTGCAAGGATTTTTCCAGTTATTCAAAGGCAATGGCCAAGATGGTGTCATTACCCTATCTAAGATATTTCCACCTAATGTAGTAGTTGGAATTACAAACTTTGCAGATAAAATTAAGCGTACCTTTATGCAAGTAGTAAATGCGATAAAAGGATTTGCTAATCAAGTTGGTAGTCAATTATCCACTTTTTGGAGTCAAAATGGTGCCCAAATTACAGAGGCAGTCCAAAATATAGCGAATGTTATATCGACTGTTTTCAAGTTTATTTGGAGTAACATAATACGTCCAATCATGACATTGATATGGAATCTCATGAAATTCATTTGGCCAGCTATTAAATGGCTAATAAAATCAGTTTGGGAAAATATCAAAGGCGTTATTAGTGGTGCTTTAAATGTCATCATGGGTACGATTAAAATATTTTCAGGTTTATTTACTGGCGATTTCAGAAAAATGTGGGAAGGTATTAAACAAATTTTTAAAGGTGCACTTCAATTAATCTGGAACGGCGTACAACTTATGCTCGTCGGTAAGATTTTAGGTGCTGGTAAAGTTTTTGTTCAACTGTTTAAAGGTGTAATCAGTGGTGGTTGGAAATTTATAGTTAATGTTTTCAGAAATGCATTAGGAACTATATACCGTGTAGTAACAGGTAGTTTTACGAAAACTTATAACTTCACCAAAACAATATTTTCTCTTATGAGAACAGCTGTAAATAAAATATTAGAATCTATGAGAAATGGAATTAAAAGAATAGTCCAATCTATATATACAAATATTAAAAATGCCTTCACAAGATCATATAATTCTTCTAAAAATATTTTTGGAAAACTTAAAGATTTCGCCGTTAATTTGTGGAGAAAATTACGCGACTCTGTATCTAATCAAGCAAATAGAATATATATAAATGTAAAAAATAGTTTTACAAGATTGTATGACAAATCGGCTAACTTATTCAGAAGGTTACGTAAATTTTTATCTGATTTATGGGACTCAATTAGAAGAAGAACAGTGGATAAAGCAGTTGCATTATACAGAGGAGTAAAAAGCCAATTCGAAAGATTATTCTCTAATAGTAAAACTATCAATCAGAGAATCAGAAGTTTTATGAGTAGTATATGGCAAGGTATAAGAAGCAAAACTACTGGTATAGCAACTAATATTAAAAATTCTGTTTTAAAAAGTTTTACTGTAATGAGAGATAGATTAAAAGGAATTATTGGTAAAATAAAAGGCCATATTGGTGGAATGGTCAAAGGTGTAAAAAGTGGTTTAAACAAATTAATTGATGGTGTCAATGCAGTAGCGACTAAAATCGGTATGGATAAATTCAAACACATTAAACTATCAACAGGTACTGTTCGACATAACCATGCTCTATCTGATAGCAAAGGAAGATTAAAACAGACAACTAGAGCAATTGTAGGTGATAAAGGACCAGGTAATGGACCAGGTGGATATAGGCATGAAATGATTGAGTATCCGAATGGACGCCTAGCAATGACACCTAAAACAGATACAGAGGTTATTTTGCCAAAAGGCTCAAAAGTTCATAACGGAACAGCAACTTATAATTATTTGAATACGCCACAGTTTAGCAGGGGTACATTACCAAGGTTTAGTCTAGGTAGTTGGCTTGATGACAAGAAAAAAGATGTAGGTAAATATGCTGGTAAGAAAATGGCTCAAGCAAATAATGCAGGTAAGCAAATTATTAATGGTACCAAAGACACTGCTAAAGCTTTGAAAAAAGGATTTGATAAAGCTATAGGTGATGTCTGGGACTTTGCATCCAATCCAGGAAAACTAGTAGATAAGGTCATGTCTCATTTTGGTGTAGATTTCGGTAGTCTACCTGAATTACCAAGAAAAATGATGGCAGGAATGTATAAAAAACTAAAAGAAGGCGTAAAAGATTTATTTGGCGGATGGCTTGAAGATAGTGGTGGTGGAGATGGTAGTTCATTCACGAAGTACGCTATTACAACACCATATAGTCCTAATAAAGCGGTAGCTGGATATGGATTTAACGGTGGACGTCATTATGGAATTGATTATGCAACACCAGTCGGTACAACACTGACAGCGCCAACTAGCGGTACTATTTCAAAATTAAGTAACTACGGTGGTGGTACAGTTGCTAAATTATTAAGTGGTAAGTTCACACAGTTCTTTATGCACTTAAAAGATATATTCAAGACAGGTAAGGTTAAACAAGGCGAAAAATTCGCACACACAGGTAACAGTGGTCATTGGACTACAGGACCTCACTTACATTATCAAGTAGAGAAAGGTCATTCAGCAGATATTACTAACAGAAATACAGTGGATCCTGCTAAATTCTTATCTGGAAAAAGTGGAGGTAAACAAGCACCTTCACAATGGCGTTCTACTATTCAAAGAGCAGCTAAAAGAATGAAAGTAAATCCAACCGCTGCTCAAATTAACGGTATTATTGCTCAGATTGAACGTGAATCTGGTGGGGATGCAGGCATTACCCAGGGTAATATCGGTGACATTAATAACATTCTAGGAACACCTGCCAAAGGTCTACTCCAATATGTACCTAGTACATTTAAAGCTTACGCTGTAAAAGGCCATGGTAATATTTGGTCTGGATATGATCAATTATTAGCGTTCTTTAATAACTCAAATTGGAAAAACGATATACAGTATGGTCGTTCAGGTTGGGGACCAAGAGGACATAGAAGGTTTGCTACTGGTGGCAAGGTATGGAACGGACTATATCATTTAGGTGAAGAAGGTTATCCAGAATGGATAGTTCCAACAGACCCAAGCAGAAGTAATGATGCCTGGAAAATACTAGCTTTAGCTGCAAAAGATTTAGAAAAAACATCACCTAGAAACAAACGGCCGAACAATCTTCCTAATCCTTTAAATCAATCAGGAACAGGAAATTCTAGCCTCGAACAAAAATTTGATGCATTAATAGGACTAGTGGCTAAATTAGTAGAAAGTAATAATGATATAGCAAATAAAGATTATGAGCCTGTAATAGATAAATATAGTTTGGAGAATGAAGTGTTTAAGTTGATTGATAAATATGAAAGAACAAAGCAAAGACGTAGCAGATATAATCCTGCAACGTAACAGGAGGTGTATAAATGCTTGATACAATTATTGTGAACAAGAAAAAACTTGATTGGTTGGTTGTAGAGAGAGGGTTTAATATACCCTCTTTTAATTTTATAACTGAACGAGAAAAAGTTAATGGTAGGGCAGGAAGCGTAAGAAAATCTAGAAATATTGAAGAATTAGAATTTGAGTTACCACTAATCGTGAGAAACGATTATTTATCGCCCGGAGGCAAGAAAAGTCATGATGAAATATTAAAGAAACTAGTCGATTTTTTTAAATATGATGAAGCGGTTGAATTAAGATTTAAATCACAATCTTGGTTTTGGAAAGCTTATTTTGATGGACCAATAGAATTACCTAAAAATCCAAGAGAATTTATTAAATTCACAATCAAAGTAGTACTTTTAGATCCATTCAAATATTCAACTAATGAATATGAAAACACAGCTATATCAGATGAAGTGGTCATAGTTAATAAAGGAACTGCTGATACACCTGTGACTATCGAGGCAAGAGCGCTTAAAAATGCGTCGTATTACATGATAACTAAAAATGATGAGGATTATTTTAAAGTTGGAGTAGACGATGTGAATGAGGTTGCTAAAGATTATTCACCTAACATATTAAGTGACGAATTTAGAACCACAACTGGTTGGACGAAAACTACAAGTGGCAATATACCCGACACACTTTTCGGAGGTATTGTTGGTGGAACATACAAAATAGAAAAAAACGGAGAAGGGTTCGAAGTATCAACTTTTCCTTCTGGAAGTGGATGGATTGGCTCGCAATATAAAAAAGCTTTCTCTAGACAAGCACAAGATTTCAAAGTGACTGTAAAAGCAATTATTTATCAATCAAACAGAGGCGCAGGTAAAGTAGCTTATCATTTGTATGACACAGATAACAGAATACTTGCATCACTAGGTTATATAAATACATCACCTGGTAATCCAAACGGTAAATTTGTGATTACCTTATTTAATCAGAGTGGCGGTGAATCAAAAGTACTTGAAGCAAGAAATGTGCCATTTGTTAACAAAATGAAAACTTTAATTATTTATATGAGCATTGAAAGAGTTGGCCAATTAATAAAATTAAAGACTTGGTTATTTGATCATAATAAAGACCCTAACAGAATAAAACCACTTCAAATTGTAAATAAGAGCGTAACGGATTCGGGTAATTTTTATCAACGTCCTGTATCGTCAATTGGTGTTTATCAAGCTAAGAGTACAACTATAAATAACTACATGAAAATGCATGCATTAGGCGCTTATGTGTCAGAAAAGTTACCAAAAAAGACTGGTGTAAAAGAACTGTTTATCAAACAAGGTGATTTAATTCAAATAGATACTGACTCTAAAGTCGTAATGTTGAATGAAGAACCTATTCTTGATAAAAAAACATTTGGTAGCGATTATTTTAATGTTGATAGTGGCAAATCTGAATTAATCATTTTCCCACAAGGGGTATTTGATACAACTGTAAAATGGCATGACAGATTTTTATAAGAAGAGAGAGGAGGTATGTAGATGATTCATGTTATGAACTTTGATGGGGAAATAATTGATTTTATTTCAAGAAGTGATAATGCTTTAGTAAAAGCCCAGCATGTAAGAGATATAATAACCAGAGTAGAAACATTTGATTTTACTATACTTTCATCTCGCACTGAAAAAATGCAAGAAAAGAACAGAATTATCATTCAAGATAAGAACGGTCACTATCGTGAGTTTATTATTGAACGTATATCATCCGATATAGACGGATATACTGAAATTGAGACAGCCGCATCATATTTAAATGATATTTCTAAAGCTAAACCATATGGACCCGGTAAATTAGAAAAGATGACTACAGCACAAGCTTTGTCAGATGTGTTAAAAGACACTGGATGGAAAGTGTCTGACGATACAGAATACGGAGGAATAAGAACAACATCGTGGACTTCATATCAAACTAGATATGAAGTTCTTTTACAATTATGTACTACTTTTAACATGGTATTAGACTTTCATATCGATATAGGTGAGACTACTGTAAAAAATAGATATGTAACGTTAAAAAAGGCGAATCCGATATTTAATGGTAAGGAAATCACTTATGGTAAAGATTTAATAGGTTTAAATAGAAATGTTGATTTTTCAGAAATTAAAACAGCATTATTATGTATTGGTCCTGAAAAGGATGATGGTTCTAGGTTAGAACTAGTTGTAAAAGATGATATGGCTCAATCTTTATATGGATTACCTGGTCGATATAATTGGGGGATATATGAACCTGAATCAGACGACCAAGATATGACTGAAAGTCGATTGCGCACACTCGGTACTACAGAATTAAATAAAAGAAAATCCGAAGTTATTAGTTATGAAGTCACATCGATTGATATTGAAAAAGAGTTCGAGCATGAAGTAATTAATCTAGGTGATTTAGTACGAATTAAAAATACAGATTTCACACCTCCATTATATGTAGAGGCAGAAGTGACATCAGAAGATTATGATTTGATCAGCAGAGACGTTACTTATAGTTTCGGAGAATATGTTGAATATAAAGAAGCAGATCTTCGAAATGAATTTATAAAGAAATTAAACGATATCCGTGAGAAATTGAACAATAATATAAGTAACTCAAATATGATTATTACTAACAGAATAGAAGAAGAGATAGAAAGATTACAAAAGAGCATTCATCGAGGTTCGACGCCACCTATAAATCCAGAAGAAGGAGATTTTTGGTACGATACAACGAATCCTAAAGTTGCAGTATTGCGTGAGTTTGTGGACGGAGAATGGCGCAATGCATCGGCTCATGATGTTGAACAAATTGGTGGAATGACAAAAGAATCTATTATTTTCAATGAAATAAATGGTACATTCATTTCTCTATCTGTACAACATGCTAACTTAACTAATGAAGTATACGAGACATTAAATAGTGAATACTTAGTTGATGAAGATATTAGAATATTGTTAAGCGATGAATTGGACGGTTTAAATAACATATTTGAAAGTATCAGCTCTTCAGTTAATAGTATGACATCTGAAACAGCAACGATAGGCAAATTGATGGATACACAATCTTTGATAGTTCAGTATCGCGAAAAAATATATACTCTTAATAACGCATTGCTAAATGCAAGAAAGGCAATTGAAGAACGTTTTAAATTACTACAATCACAATACACAGAACAAAAATACAACGAGGCAATGCAAAAAGTTGCAGATGTTATTGGGGGTACTTATAACGAAGAAACAGGACAATTAATTGCAGATATACCTAATAAAGAAATGCTTGAAGAAATGCGTGTGACAATCGAAAGTGCAATGGATGAAATGTCACAAGCCAATGAAGCGAAGTTACAGGAATTACAGAATGGTATTACTCAAACAAATCAACGTATAACCAACACAAACGAAGAATTAAGTGCTGGTATTTCTTCAGTTACCAGAAAAATTGAAGGTCTTAAAACAGATGGAAATAACTTAATTAGGTCATTTTTAAGTGACAGTCCAATGTTCGATAGAACAAGAGGCGCAATTTTTGAAAGTGAAACTAAAGCTATACTAAACAATGGTAAGAGATTAGATATTATGTTTTACGATGATTTTGAGAATGAGCTATTGCCTAACACAGATTACACTTTAAAAGTTGAAGAAAGTTCAAACGATATAGAAATGGGTGTGTTTTACAACAAAGGTGGAAATATTGTTGTGGGTTACGCTAACGTCAGAGAAATACAATTTAACACGAAAGACAAGAAAAATATTCTAATTGTTATTAGATCAAAAGCATCTAATCAATTTGTAAATAAAATTTCGTTATATAGAGGTTTAGTTGATTTAAGTTGGACACCTTCAAGTGATGATGTTGAGGAACAGATGAAAGAAATAAAAACATCAATAAAAGAGCAAAGTGCTGACATAAATATACTGAAAGACGGCATCAAATTAAAAGCAGATAGTAGCGAAGTAACGAAAATATACAATGAATATCTAGCACCAATTCAACATCAAGTAAATCAAAATAAAGCAGCGTTAGATATATGGCCAGATCAGATTAACTCGAAAGTATCTCGTGAAGAATATGTTACAAATTTCATGAACGTTGTAGAGATGTTGAATACCGCAAATTCAGAACGAACTCAACTAAGCAATCAGATTAAAGATAGAGTGACATTAAAAGATTATAAAGCAACGGAAGAAAAGCTAGAAACAATGGAAACTTCTATCGAACAAAATGGTCAGGAAATCAATTTAAAAGCAAGTAGTGAAGAACTAAACAAAAGCAATAAAACAATGTCACGTTTATTAGCTGATCTAACCATTAATACAACTACAGGATTATCTTTAGTTTTTGATGAAAACGGGACTATACAAAGTCATACAGTCGGTCCAAATGGAGTTAAAATTGATACTACCAAATTTGTAATTAATGATGGTGACGTAATTGTTCAAAATGGTAGAACTACAATTAAAGATGCTTATATTGATAAATTATTTAGTAAACAAGCCACAATAAATTATTTGAAAGCAATGGATGTTGATTTAAATAGAGCAACTGTTAGTGGTTCTCGTAATGGTGAATCAACAGTTTTAAGTGGTGGAAAAATTCGGTCGACTGGTTCGTTCGCACGAACATTTCCTCAAGGTAGTGTTACTTATGAGGCATTTACAGAATCATGGAATGGTGTTTACCGGTCTGGGTTGATATCGAAGCAGTTTGGGAATCGGAAATTAACTGATATTGAACGCTGGCTTGCTTTAACAGATAAAGGTATAACAACTCAAAGAGAAATTCATAGTCTGTCGCCTGACAAAAATGGCGCACGTTTTATAGATTTCTTTTCTGATGAAAGCTATAACAGTGACGTATACGGTCAAGGTATGCACATTTATTCAGGACAACAACTAACTATTGAATCTGAATATGGTTTGTATCTAAATGCTAACAAACGTTTTTATATTAGGACTGTTGACAGCGGGTTAGAAATAAATAGAGACGGTCAAAATCTAGTATTAAAAAGAACATCACCGTACACATCAGAAATCGGTTCTGGTGGTAGTTATATGGCGATTCAATCGTCTGACGGTGTAGAACAAGGTCATGTTGGTATCTTATCGAACAACCGTAATTTAAGTTTGTCATCTAGTTATGGAGAGGTTTTACTTAAAGGAAGCAAAGTTTTTGCGTTAGATAGTAACGGGAATAATCGAGTGCCTATGTATGCCCAATATTTTAGTGGCGAGAAAGTAATTGGTAACATTGAAGCTGCAGATACAAATATATACGCGATGTGCCATAGTGAATTAAGGGTGGTTAGTAAGGCAGGTTACAATGGTGGAGACATAACATATAAAAATATTCGTTTCAATTCATGGAACGCAATGTCTCATGAAAAATATAAATATGATATTGAAGAATGGAAGTACAACGTTTTAGATATTTATAAGAATGAACTTAAACTACATTCATATAAAGTCAACTCAGAAGCAGGCACTGAATATAATCGAATTCACCACGGAATTATCTTAAGAGAAAATAGTAAATTAGATACATTCCCAGTCGAATGGCGTAATTTAGATGGTTTTGATGGTAATGAAGTTATATGGTGGAATACAAAGGCAATTCAAGAACTTGCATTTGAAAACGAAGAACTGAAGAAACAAATTACAGATATGCAAGTGAAAATTGATGCAATATTGGAGATGATAAAATGATGAAAAAACTAGAAGAATTAACTAAGGAAGAACTTATCAAAGAAGTTCAGTACTTAAATGAATTAATACAAACCATGGTAAATAAAAACGCGCGACTTACATTAGAGGTTGCGAATTATGAAACACAAGAAAGAATGGCCGAACATAATAATCAAACGTCTAACAAATAAGTTAGGCGTTTTTTTATAAAATTAAAAAAGGAGTGTTTTAAATGGAACAATTCAAAGAATTTTATTTAGTTGAAGTAAATAAGAATGGTGAAGAAAGTGCATTAATGCAGAATTATTCAAACAGCTTTGTTAGAGGTGCTAATCCTAATACAGCATATAAATTTAAGGATGAGGCACAAGTCCAACAAGTATGTAAGATGCAAAACATGTTAGCTAGCATATTTCAAAATGGGACAAAAACTTATTATGTTGAACAAGATATAACACGAAACAAAAAACAAGAAGATGGACAAGAATACGTTGAGGATAAAGAAAAAACAGAAGAAACAGAATAATTTATAAGACACTTACCTTTTGGTAGGTGTCTTGTTATTTGTGAAAGTAGGTGCTTTAATGATGGGCAGAAAAGGATTAAACTTTTTTCATTTTTACGCAATCGCGTGGAATTTCGCTTTTGGAATATGTTGTATTGTTCGAGGTAGTTATTGGATTCTTTTTGCTGAGAAAGCACAATACGAAAGTGAACTCTACACAGCTATGCATAAGGTGATGCCTTTAACGATTTGGGGCATTCCATTTGTACTTGCTGGAATATTAATTATTCTTGCAGGAATCAAACTACCATATCATCAAACAAGTATTAGTTTTTATAGATTGACTGCATGGGGATATGCAATAGCATGTCCCTTTTATTATATTTTCTCAACGGCTGGTTTTGACAGTGGCTTAAATTTAGTCACACCAATTATGAATCTTTCCTTTTCTATCTTTGGCGGTGCAACTGCACTATTAGCTTACAAAAACGTTTCTGAAATGAAGTAAGAAAAGAGTAAGTAATGAACTATCTAACAACTGAGAAATATTATGAAGACGAACTACGCCGTGAGAAAGATAAAGGTAAATTACATGCAAGAATAAACGAAGTAGAAGATAAACACGATCAGAACTTTAATGCTTTGAATTTAACAATACGAACATTTATAGAAGGACAAAAACCAATTAATGAAAATATGAAAGGTATTCGTGATGATTTAAAAGAGGTTAATAACGTATTAATAGATTACGTAAAGAAAACAGACAGTATTGAAACTGAATTAAAACGAGTCCAAGAAAGCCAACAAGCAGGTGTTGTAGATAGAAACAAGTTTCTCATAACAATAATTACAGCTGGACTTGGGGCAGGTGGATTTGTGCCAGTTTTAATACAAGTCTTATTTAAATAAGGAGGCAATAGCATGAAAATTAACTGGAAAGTTCGTATTAAACAAAAATCATTCTGGATAGCCATTATATCGGCTATCCTTTTATTTGCTCAGCAAGTGTCGGGTGCATTCGATTATGACATCACAGTGTATACAGACCAAATAACGAATATCGTGAACAGTGTGTTAGGTGTGCTGGTGCTACTAGGTGTAGTGCAAGACCCTACAACAAAAGGGATAAATGACTCAACGCAAGCACAACAGTATAACGAACCAAAGTAATGTCGGCTAAATAGTCGGCTTTTAATTCTGCCTTGGTTATGACAGTGCAGTTATAACCAAGAAAAACTAAAACTTAAGGAGAGATTTATAATGAAAGATATTTTTTCAAAACACATTCAAGGTAGTAGATTAACAGGTAAAAAAGCTAGTATAGCTGGTATTGTCATTCACAATGATTATGGTTCAATGACACCTAATCAGTATTTACCGTGGTTATACACGAGAGAACAAAACGGAACGCATGTTAATGGATGGGCTTCAGTTTACGTAAACAAAGATGAGACGCTTTGGTATCACCCAACAGATTATGTAGAATGGCATTGTGGTAATAACTGGGCTAATAGTAATCTGATCGGATTCGAAGTTTGTCAATCACACCCAGCAGCAGGTTTAACAGATGCCCAATTCAAATTAAATGAAGAGGCAACATTTAAAGTAGCAGCAGCTGTCATGAAGTCTTATGGTTTGCCAGTCAATCGCACGACAGTTAATCTTCATAGACAGTATTTTGGCACATCTTGTCCTCATCGTTCTTGGGATATGCATGTAGGAAAAAACGCACCAGATACGTTAGCTAATCGTAATAAGTTAAAAGATTACTTTATTTCTCGTATTAAACATTATTACAACGGTGACACAACAACTAAACCACCTAAAACAACTTGGAAATGGTCTGGTAAAGCGACAGCTAAGAAAGGTGTATCTCCAATCGCAGCTAAAAAGAAACCAGGTTTAAACGAACCGGCATTAGCACCACCAAATAACATCTTAGCTGGTCAATATATTAACTTCTTCTCGGTTACTAAAAAGGATAAATATTGGTGGGCAGAGTTTGAATATCCAACTAACCCTAAAGCTGGACGATTCTATTGTGCATTGGGGCCTATTACACACAAAGATGAGAAGTTAGAAAAAGAAACCAAATTATGGTTTGACTTGAAGATTACAAGTAAAAAGTAGTATTATATGTTTACCCTATTTAGTTTAACCGCTAGGTAGTTCATACACGCAAACCCCACTTCTTATTTGTAGAGTGGGGTTATTTTTTTATTATTTAATTTGTTTTGCAAGATAATTAATCGGGTATTTGTATCTTGTATCTATTATTAATACAAGATTAATTGAAGGGAATAAGTTTTATGAAAGAAATTAACTATCAAGATTTAAGCGATGATTTATTGTATGTTTCTATATTGTTAAATGAAAAATTAAATGGAGACTTCAACAATGATGTAGAAATAGCGATATTAGAAGAATGTATTACTAAATTAAAAAGTACTACCATACAAAGTCCTGATTTTAAAACAGAAGTGTGATTAAGTATGTTAAGATAACTTTAGACATATTAAACACAACTATACGGCGAGCCTGCTCATATAATTGAGTAGGTTATTATTTTGACTAGATTATCCATAGTGATATAATTAAATTAGTTTAAACCTATTATCTCCGTTTTAGTTTTAAACTCA
>NZ_JAJNJL010000010.1:0-116643 GCF_022386055.1 Mammaliicoccus sp. Q-M61 | reverse complement strand
CAAAATTAAAAGGCTTATCTCCCAAAAATTACAGGAGACAAACCTTTGAAATAATATACTAATTAAGGTTTAGATTTTTGGGTTCAGTACACTCTTGGCTTTATTCAGACATTAAGCCATGACTTTAGCGATCTCTTGGCTTTACTCACCCATTAAGCCATGACTTGGACGATCTCTTGGCTTTACTCAGACATTAAGCCATGATTTTAGCAATCTCTTGGCTTTACTCAGCACTTAAGCTAAGACTTAGACGATCTCTTGGCTTTATTCACCCATTAAGCCATGACTTTAGCGATTTCTTGGCTTTATTCACCCATTAAGCCATGACTTGGGCTATCTCTTGGCTTTATTCGGACATTAAGCCACGACTTGAGCTATCTCTTGGCTTTACTCAGCACTTAAGCCACGACTCAAAACCTCCTCATCTCCCCCAACCATTCCCATACATAAAAAACGACAGGGGCACATCATGCCTCTGTCGCTATTTTAAATTTAGAAGAATATATGAGCTAATATAACGATTATCGGTAGAGCTATGATTGTACGTATAATATAAATCATAAATAGTTTCCCTAGGCTAACTGGTATTTTTGAACCGAGTATAACGCCCCCTACTTCTGATAAATATATTAATTGTGAAATACTTAAAGCACCTACGATAAATCTTGTCATATCACTTGGTACATTACTAATCAGTAATGATGGTAAGAACATATCTGCGAAACCGATTAATAATGTTTCAGACATTTCTTTTGCATATGGTATTTGCATTAATTCTAATAATGGTACAAATGGTGCGCCTAATATACTAAATGTTGGTGTATATTCAGCAACTATAGTAGCTAAAGTACCGATTGTCATAACGACTGGTAGTACTGCTAACCACATATCCAACACGGTCTTCACACCGTTAATAATGAATTGTTTAAGGTCAGGTGATTTTACAGCTTTTTGAGTTGCTTGTTCAAATCCCCATGATATTGGATTATGTGTTTTAGGAATTGATTCATTTAATTGCTCAGTGCTACCGTTTGAATACTTATCTGGAATTTGTTTAAGTGGCCAAATTCTAGGCATAATAAAAGCTGCTACAACACAAGCTAAAATAACGGATAAATAAAATTTAAAGAAGTAATCCATTAAGCCAATTGTTTGAGCAATGACAATTGCAAATGTGATAGATACAACAGAGAATGTTGTCGCAATAACTGTTGCTTCTCGACGTGTATAAAATCCTTGTTCATATTGTTGACTTGTAATCATAACGCCAACTGTACCATCACCAATAAATGATGCTAGATTATCAACAGTTGATCTACCTGGTAATTTAAACATTGGTCTCATAATTGGAGCAAACATTGGTCCTAAAAATTCTAATAAACCAAAGTCCATTAATAATGGTAAGAACAAACCTGCAAAGAAAAATACGGCAAGTAATGTTGGTAATAAATCATTGTAAACCATTAATCCGGTATTTTCATTTACAACTACACCTGGTCCGAAATCGAAATAAATAAATATTGCAAATATCGCACCTATTATTCTAATGACGACCCAAATCCAATTGACGTTAAATAATTCATTCGTTATAGATCTCTTAGTAGAAGTACTGAATATCGTAGAATAGATTAATGTCATTACTGCAGAGAAACTAATTAAAAGCATAATAATTAGCCCAGCATAGTCACCTATCCAATCTAAAGCTGTATTTGCAAGGTATGCAACAGGTAAACTTGTTTCCTTCTCCCCTTTATCGTCAGTTACCGTTACAGGCACTAAAAATAAATATATTCCTAACAGTGATAATATAATAAACTTTAACCTTCCTACTAAAACGCTCGTCTCTTTCATACTTTCTCTCCTTTACGCAAGACTAACTATACACAATAATTAATAAATATTCAATACTATTCATCTCTAATTTTATTATATATTTTTATGTAAGCGCTGTCATTATTTTTAGTAAAAATAAAAGAATTATTAATCATAATATACCAATGTATTTATTATATTTTTTCTTGAAATATTTTTAATTTTCAAACAACTATTTATTATCCGTATAATATATAGAACAATTCCAATTAATTCTTTCAATTTATACCTTAAAAACACCTTATATTTCTGATTGTTCGGGTATTAAATTTTATCTGTATTTTTACAAATCACACTGTTATAATCATGATTATATGTCAAAGAGAAGGAGTAATATGATGTCGAAACCTCGATTAATTACATTTATGTTAAGCGTATTTGTTGTGGGAATGGTTGAATTAATGATTGCAGGTATACTTACTTTAATGAGTAAAGATTTGAATGTATCAGAAGCAATTGTAGGACAACTTGTAACAGTTTATGCATTAACATTCGCAATTAGCGGACCCATACTTGTTAAACTGACTAAGAATGTCTCACCAAAGACTGTATTATTAGTAAGTATGGCTATATTTATTTTAGGAAACGGGATTATTGCGATTTCACCTAATTTTACAATACTTGTAATAGGTCGAATATTATCTTCAGCTGCTGCAGCAATTATTGTCGTGAAAATCTTATCTTTAACTGTTGTGTATTCAAATCCAAGTGAACGTGGGAAAATGATTGGGCTTGTTTATACTGGTTTCAGTGCAGCGAACGTACTTGGTGTTCCTCTAGGTACTAAAATAGGAGACTTAGTAGGTTGGAGAATGTCATTTGTATTTATTTCTACAGTTGGTATTATTGCGCTTATACTTATTATTTTTAATGTCGCAAGTAATAAAATTGATACGCTAGAATCTTCTAGCCAAAGTCAAGATTACAAAGTCGTTCATCCTTTAGAAATTGTAAAATATTTAAGCATTACTTTCCTTATATTAGCGGCAAATTATGTTGTCGTAACGTATATTAGTCCATTATTATCTGTGTATGGATATGATTTAAATATTGTATCACTCGTACTACTTGTTGCAGGTATCGGTGCAATTATCGGTACGTCATTAGGTGGATATATTACAGATGCACTAGGTAGTAAAAAGTGGCTATTAATTTCATTAAGTACTTATACAGTACTCATGCTTGTATTTGAACAATTCTTACCGATACTTGTTATTACATTAATTGGTGTATTTGCTTGGAATATTGTCCAATGGGGATCAAATCCACCTATCCAAATCGGTATTATCTCTCAAATTGAAGGAGATACAAGTGCAGCAATGAGTTGGAACATGTCAAGTTTAAATGCAGGAATAGGTGCTGGTTCATTATTAGGTGGTATATTCGTATCATACTTTAATGTCGTATCTAGTTTATATGTAGCAGGTGCATTAAGCTTTATTGCATTCCTAATTTGTTTAACGATTAAGAAACAACCAAAGGCGCAAAAAGCATAAAAAAAGCGAGTGAGAAAAATCTCACTCGTCTTTTTTATAAATTATTGTAATTCTTTATTGCCTTTTGATTGGCCTTCATCATCAGATGATGAATTTTTTTGTTCGTATTCTTTTCTACTCATTACATCATCAACATGCATATTTACTTCAACAACTTCAAGTCCAGTCATATGTTTAACTTGTTCTTTAACTAAGTCTGCAACTTTTTTGAAGATTTTAGGAGCTGATTCGCCATATTCTAAAATAACTTTTAAATCTACAGCTGCTTGTTTTTCTCCTACTTCAACAGAAACCCCTTGTGTTACGTTATTTCCAGATGTGAAACGATCAGTTAAGCTAGAAGCAAAGCCGCCTTTCATATCTAAAATACCTCTAACTTCTCTTGCAGCAATACCAGCAATTTTTTCTACTACTTCATCTGAAAATGATAATGTATTTGAAAATTGTTGCTCTTGAGCTTGAGCTTGTTGTTGTTGTTGAGCTTCGCGCTCTTGTTCGTTTACCCCTGTTTGTTCATTGTAACTACTTTTTGCTTTGTTGTTGTCTACGTTTGCCATAATAGATTCTCTCCCTTTAATTTATAATTTGTTTGTTTTCTTTATTTATATTGTAAGCAGTCTAACTTATTCTATTTAGGAAATTTAAGAACTGCTGTGTACAATCTTTAATATACCCCAATCCTACACCTATTAAACATAGGACTAGGATTAAAACTGTTTTCCAAAAACCAATTGTTAAAAATAGTACTGCTAATATTAACATTGCGATAAAACCAATAATTCTCCATTTATATTCTTTAATAAAATTAATGAATTGATTTGGATCTTGATTTTCATTTGGCATAATCGGAACCTCCTATCCTTAGTCTTATAAAACTCTTGTGTCACTCGATTTTTGATCTCTGACATTAATCTCAATATTTTTTACAGGTATTTCTGAGAAATGCTCAACATTTTGTTTGATATCAGATTTAATTCGATCTGTTAATGTTTGAATTTGACCTGTATCTGAAACAACAAAGAAATCAGCTTTGATTGTTGCATAAGATTTATTTTTCTTATTATACAGTTTCGCAATAACATTTGGTTGACGTACTTCATCGTATTTTTGAATAGTACGATAAATACATTTTTCAACTGAATTTCTCGTAATATAAATGTGACCATCCTCATAGTCACGATGTAAGCCTGGCTTTTTATGTGTTGGTTTAAATGTTGCAAAGAACATCAATATACCAAAGAATATTAATACGCCTGCACAAGCAATCAACGTTGGTTCAAACCAATTATATTTTAATAATTCTTGTTGATAGCTCTTAATTTGGCTAATATCCAAATACATAAAAAGAAGCGTGCCTACAACTACTATTATGAATAAGCCTAGGAAAAAATTTTTTAATCTTCTCACTGGCAACTGCACCTCCTATGTAAAGTTCTATTACTACTCCTTGTTATACCCCTAAAATGATTTTGAAAACAAAATTTTATAATTTATGTATACTTTTTTGAGAAATTTTAATAATTCTTAGAATGTGTCGTGATTATAAGCACGAAAAAACTCTCTTTCATTATAGAAAGAGAGTTCATGATTATATATGCGTTGATTTTTGCATTAAGTATAAGAAATACGGCGCACCTACAATTGCAACGATAATACCTGCTGGAAGTCCGTTAGGTTCTAATACAATTTTACCGATTGTATCTGCTACAACAAGTAAAATCGCACCATTTAACACTGCAATTGGTAAGTATAATTGATGTCTAGGTCCAACAATACTTCTTGCGATATGTGGTCCCATTAAGCCAACGAAACCAATTCCGCCTGCTACTGAAACTGCAGCTGATGATAATACAACAGCTAAAAATACGAGTAGAATTCTTTCTCTATTATTATTAATACCGAAAGAAACGGAAATTTGTTCATTCGTACTTAATACATTTAATACATTTGCTTTATAGAACAAGAATGGCATAACAATCGCCAACCATGGGATAAATGCGAACACGAATGGCCATTCATCTCCCCATATGTTACCTGCGAACCATCTTGCGATAAATTCCATTTGATCTTGATCAAATGTAGACATAATTGTTATAGATGCTCCACTCAGAGCAGTAGATAAACCTACACCTATTAAGACCATTCTTACAGGGTTTATGCCTTCACCACGTTTATGACTGAATATGAAAATAACCATTGCAGTTGCTAAACCACCGAGCATACTTACAAGTGGTAATACATATACAAAATCTCCTGCTTTAATCGTACCAACAACAAGAAATAGTGTAATCATAAATCCGCTTCCTGCATTAATACCAAGAATACCTGGTTCTGCTAAAGGGTTCTTCGTAATACTTTGTAGGATTGCACCACTTAACGCTAAACTTGCACCAGCAAGTATTGTGATGAGCATTCTAGGCATTCTAAATTCAAATAATACCATTGTATCTAGCTCATTACCTTGTCCAAATATCGTCTTGAAAAATTGCGTAAAGGACATATTAAATTCACCAGTTGTCATGGCAAATCCCATTGAAGCAATAAGTGCGATAACTAATATAATAAATGTAATACGTTGTTTTTTAATAACTTTAGGATGTATCATAGTATTTTACCGTCCCTTCTAACAAGATAAAGGAAGAACGGCACACCGATAATTGAGATAACAGCTCCAATAGGTGCTTCTCCTAACATTCTTGCAATCATATCTGCAAATAACAGAATAAAGCCTCCAAGTACTGCTGATAAAGGTATTACACGTTTATAATCTGTTCCAATCATAAAACGAACAATATGTGGCACCATTAAGCCGACAAATGCGATTTGTCCAACGATTGAAACTGCTATACCTGCTAGGAACATTGTAGCAATTAAACTTGTGTATCTTACAAATGTACTATTTTGGCCTAATCCTTTAGAAAGTGTATCACCTAAACTAAGTATAGTAAGTTGTCTACTCATAAAAATAAGAACAACTAAAATAACAATAACAACTGGTGTAGAGATCATAAGTTGTTTCCAAGTTGTACCACTTACACCACCAACACTCCAGAATGTTAATGTTTGATTTAATCTAAATATTAAAGCAATTCCTTCACTTGCAGCTGTTAAAAGCGCAGATACTGCAGCACCAGCAAGTACTAACCTCATCGGGCTGAATCCACCTCGTTTAGATGAGCCTACACTCATAACGAGTATGCCACCTATAGCTGCACCTACAAACCCTGCAAGCATTAATGTGAAATAGCCTGCATTAGGTATAACGGCTAAAGTTAACGCAAGCATCATACTCGCACCAGCATTCAGACCTAATAAACCAGGGTCAGCTAAGCCATTGCGTGTAACGCCTTGCATGACAGCACCGGATACAGCAAGTGCCATACCTACAATAACAGCACCTATTTCTCTCGGAATTCTGATTTCTCTTAATATATTATGTTCTTCTATTTTAGGATTATAATGAAAAATCGCATCATAAACCATTTGTATTGAAGTCGTCTTTGCACCAAATAAAAATGACAGAAGTAAAACAGCTACAAGTAAAATGATTGTAACTGTTAATATAATTGGATAGCGATTAGCTTTTAATGTTTTAGTCTGAGTCATTGGGTTGCCATCCTTTTATAACTTCGTATAGTGCTTACATAATAAATTATATGTTACAAGCATTGGTTTTCCAGTACGTGGATCTGTAGAAAGCTCTGCATCAATATTGAAGACTTCTTCCAATATTTCATTTGTTAGAACTTCTTCAGTTTGACCTTGTGCAACAATTTTACCAGACTTCATAGCAATTAAATGATCTGAGAAACGGATTGCTTGGTTAATATCATGTAAGACCATAATAATCGTACAACCTTGTTCTCTATTTAATTCTTGTACAAGTTCTAAAATTTCTAATTGGTGTGAAATATCTAAATAAGTAGTTGGTTCGTCTAAGAAAATGATATCTGTTTTTTGAGCGAGCGCCATCGCAATCCAAACACGTTGTCTTTGACCACCACTTAAATCGTTAATTGATCTATATTTAAATTCATGCGTACCTGTTACATTTAAAGCCCATTCAATTTCCTCTTTATCTTGTTTAGATAATCTACCGAAACCTTTTTGATGAGGAAATCTACCATAAGATACGAGTTCTCCAACTGTTAATCCATCTGCAACATCAGGAGATTGGGGCAAAATTGCAATCTTTTTAGCTATTTCTTTAGTTGAAGTTGAATGCAAATTCTTACCGTCTAACAACACTTGACCTGTTTGTACATTTAAAATACGGCTTAAAGCTTTTAATAAAGTAGACTTACCGCAACCATTTGGTCCGATGATAGAAGTCACTTTGCCATCTGGTACTTCAAGATTCAATTCATTAACTATTAATTTGTCTCCATAACCTATTGAAATAGCTTCTCCCGTTAAACGATTCATAAAGAACCCTCTTTCCATTAAAATAAACTCTATTTATATGATATTTTCATTAATTGTATATATTTGTAAATGATAATCATTATCATCATTCACATTCATGTATTATAGCATTTAATAGTAGCTTTTTCTATCATTTTCTGAATATTTTCGTATTCCGTTCACAAAAAGAGGTTGGCACAATTAACGTGTACCAACCTCTTAAACATTATTATTCATCTACTAAAAAGCCATTTCCAAGAACGTCTCTCACGTCATGGACAACAACAAATGCATTTTCATCGAATTTTCTAATCATGCGTTTTGTTCTAGAAAGTTGTGTCTTTGCAATAACAACATATAAGACATCGGTATCTTTCTTAGAATAATAGCCTCTACCATTTAGAATCGTACAACCACGACCAATTTGTTCATCAATCATTTTAGCGATTTGATCGGGATTTTGAGAAATAATTGTAACGGCTTTTTTAGGATTGAGACCTTCAATTACAAAGTCCATCACTTTTGTTCCTACATATAATGAAATCACTGTAAGTAACGCTTTTTCTAAAGGCATTACAGTAAGTGAGAACATCACGACGATAAGGTCAAAGAATAGTAGAGCATATGATGTATTTACGTCTAAATATTTATGCGCTATTCGAGCAAGAATCGTCGTCCCAGCAGTCGTACCACCAGATAATACAATGAGTCCTATACCTAGACCAACCATGAAACCACCAAAGATTGTGTTAATTAAAATTTCATTCGTATGCACAACCCAAGATTCAGTCAGACCTAGAAATACAGAAATAGCAATAACCGCTATTATCGTATATACAGTACTTCTCTTGCTTAAAAATTTATAACCTAACGCAATTAAAATAGCATTTAAAATAAACGTAGACCATGCAGGTGAAATATCGAATGCATAAAGTAAGATTAAAGAAACCCCAGTTACGCCACCTTCACCTAAATTAGCAGAAATGATAAAGGCATTAACACCCGTAGCAAAAATAAAAGATCCTGCCAAAATTAATATCATATCTCGTAAAATTCTATTTTTCATGACCTTACCTCCTCTATATTTTTTAACAGACATATAGATACTACCACAATCCTCAAATCCCCTCAACATGCCGATTTTAAATAGAAGACGAATCATATAATGGATGAGGAATGATGATGTGAAAAAAAGTGATTTGAATTAAAGGAAGTGATGGAGGTGCGAGAAATAGATGATGTCTTGGCTTAGTTAGAGCGTTAAGCTAAGACTTGGGTGATCTCTTGGCTTTACTCAGTCGTTAAGCCATGACTTGGACGATCTCTTGGCTTTACTCTGGACTTAAGCCATGACTTGGCTCATCTCTTGGCTTTATTAGGTCGTTAAGCCAAGACTTAGACTATCTCTTGGCTTTATTCAGACATTAAGCCATGACTTGGCTCATCTCTTGGCTTTATTCGGACATTAAGCCATGACTTAGACGATCTCTTGGCTTTACTCTGGACTTAAGCCATGACTTATGAGTTTATTCCACCTTTAACTCACGTCTTCCATCATCTTCCGCATCCAATCTCGCTCATTTTCAAAATCCTCCTTAATTCAAACTACCACAAAAAATACCGACAAAATCTTTTCTAGACTTTGTCGGTACTACTAAAATCTTCATATATTAAATCCCTGATATATCTTACTATTAAAATTCTTTTTCAAATGGTGCTTGTATATCTTTCAACACTTTAACAGAGTTATCGAATAATGATTTTTCTTCTTCATCTAATGGCATTTCGATGACTTCTCTAATGCCTGATCTGTTTATAAGTGCTGGTACGCCTATATACACGCCTTCATGTCCATACTCGCCTTCTAAATATGCAGACACTGTCAACACCACATCTTGGTTATTTAAAATGGCTTTTGTAATACGCATTAACCCCATTGCTACTCCGTAATAAGTTGCGCCTTTTGCTTCTATAATTTCATAGGCTGCATCTCGAGTTTGTACAAATATTTCTTCTACTCTATGTTTACGTGATTCGTCTTTTTCAATAATACTTCTTAATGGTTTACCTGCAATATTAGCGTGAGACCATACTGGTAATTCTGAGTCGCCATGTTCACCGATAATGTTTGCATGTACACTTTGTGGTGCGACATCGAATTCTTCACTTAATAAATATCTAAATCTTGCTGTATCTAATATAGTACCTGATCCGATTACACGTTCTTTTGGTAAACCAGAGAATTTCATAGTTGCATAAGTTAATACATCTACTGGGTTAGTTGCAATTAAGAATATACCATCAAATCCTGAGTCCATAATTTCAGTAACGATTGATTTGAAAATTTTCATATTTTTTGCTACTAAATCTAGTCTTGTTTCACCTGGTTTTTGTGCTGCACCTGCACAAATAACTACTAAGTCTGCATCACGACAATCTTTATAGTCACCTGATTTAACCTTAATTGGTGATGGTCCGTATACTGTACCATGATTTAAATCCATGACATCCCCGATAACTTTCTTTTTATCTAAGTCTATGATGACAAATTCATCACAAATACCTTGGTTTATCATTGAAAATGCATAACTTGAACCTACTGCACCATTACCTACTAATACGACTTTTTTACCTTTGAATTGTTTCATTATATTCGCTCCTCAATTTATATTTATAAAATTATTGTTAAAATAAATGTCCATACACAGATGAATATTAAGAATCCGACACTATATTTCAAAGTCATTTTGAGCAATTCAGACTCTTTACCAACTTCTCTAACAGCAGCTGTTGCAATCGCGATAGATTGTGGTGAGATTAATTTAGCTGCTACACCACCTGCTGTATTTGCTGCAACTAACAATGGTCCACTTGTACCAATTTGACTTGCTACTGACGCTTGAATTGGTGCAAACAAAGTGTTGTTATTAACGACTGAACCAGTCATGAATACACCTATCCAACCTAATACTGGAGATAGTATTGGGAAAATGTTACCAGCTTTTGCAATACCTTGACCCATTGCAGCTGTTAGTCCGCCATAAGTTGTGATTTTAGCAATGGCTAAAATAAAGCAAATTGTCAAAATTGGTAACCACAATTCTTTAATTGTTACGCCTAGTAAATTGAATGCGTCACTAAATTTAAAGTGTTTCGAAATTAATATTGTAATCACAACTGAGATTAATATTGCTGTACCAGTTGCGCTAAAGATGTCGATTTTTAATGTGATCAGTTTATTAGTAATTTCATTAAATGTTCCCGGAATACTTATATTCCATACTAATGAAGAAAGTAAACCACCTTCAGCAAATAAAGCTTTGAAAAACGGTGCACTCCATATCATGACGAAAATCGTTAAAATATAGAATGGACTCCATGCATACATAATGGATTTAACAGAATGTTTCTTTGTTTCCAATACTTCTTGATCTGAAATTCTGAAAATATTTTTTGGTTGATAATATTTTGAGAAAATTGCTAATGCAACCATAGATAATAATGGTGGAATAATATCAGCCAATTCTGGACCTTGGAAATACGTAATCAATATTTGTAAGCCTGTATAAGTTGTACTTACAACAAGAATCATCGGTAAAATTTCTTTTACACCTTTAAATCCATCCAATATCATGACTAGTAAAAATGGAATAAAGAAGTTCAAGATTGGAAGTGTAAGTGTTGAAATCTGTGATACTTCAAGCGCTGAAATATTACCGTGAAGACCTAAACTATCTATAATACCAACTGGAATACCTATCGCACCAAAAGCACCCGCTGCTCCGTTAGCAATTAAACAAAGCATTGCTGCCTGTAAAGGTTTAAAACCAATTTGAATTAACAATACACTACATATTGCGATAGGAACACCAAACCCAGCAGCACCTTCTAAAAATGCATTAAAACTAAAACCTATTAATAATAATTGGATACGTTGGTCTTGAGAAATACCTGAAATACTATCTTGAATGATACTAAATTGTCCTGTACCAATTGAAACTTTGTATAACCATACTGCCATTACGACGATATAGCCTATTGGAAGAATACCTTGAAAGAACCCTTCTGTTATAGCACCAATCGCTACAGTATGTGGTAATTCGAAGATAAATGATGCAATGACTAAAGTTACAATAAGTGTTGTAATAGATGCATAAATACCTTTCATTTTAAAAACTGTTAAACATAATAGAAATAATATAATCGGTATACTAGCAACAACTGCTGATAGTGTAACGTTGTCTAATGGATTTATATTATTTAGTAGCACAATGAACAACTTCTTTCTTAATTTTATTTTTTCAAGATGCGCATCTTTAACGTTTGTGATGTTTTTCACAATGTAAATATAGCACCTCAATCCCCTGAGGTCAATAGCTTTGACACATATTTTGTGAAAAAATTCACGAATTATTTTTGACTCGTTTTTTGATATTTATTGAATCCTTTGCCCTATCTAAATGGTTGCGTTTTCATTATTTCTCATAATTTTTAAATTTTTTTACAATAAAAAACAAGATCCTGAAATATTTTTCTAGGATCTTGTTCAATTCACTTCTATATTATTCTGTTAAACTTTGTGTATTTACAAAATGTCTATACTTATCATGAGATGCTAATAATTCTTGATGGGTACCTACGCCTGTGATTTCACCCTTATCTAAAAATACAATTTGATTCGCTTTTTTAATCGTAGCAAGTCTATGAGCAATCACAATAGTTGTACGATCTTTCATTAATTCATTCAACGCTTGTTGAATGTAGAATTCACTTTCACTATCTAAATTAGCTGTTGCTTCATCTAGTAGTAGAATATCTGGATTCTTAATGAAACTTCGTGCGATATCTATACGCTGTCTTTGCCCACCAGATAATTTGGTACCTCTTTCACCGATTTCAGTATCAAAGCCTTGTGGAAATGCCATTATAAAATCATAACAACGTGCCATCTTCGTATAATGTATCAGTGTTTCTTCATCTACATCTGAATAGACACCGTATGTTAAATTATCTCGAATCGTCCCTGACATCATCGCATTAGATTGCATAACATATCCAATTTTCTGTCGCCAATATTTTAAAGATATATCGTCTATTGGTTGGTTTCCATATAATATTTGGCCATGATCGATTGGATAAAGTCTTTCAATTAAACTGAATAGCGTACTTTTTCCTGAACCTGAAGGACCTACAAACGCTGTCACTTCACCAGAACGAATGGATAAAGATAAATCTTTAATGACCGGATTATCTTCATATCCAAATGAAACATTGTCAAATGTAATATCTTGATGATTCGTAATCGGTTGATTATGTTCATCGCCTCTTTTTTCCGCTTCTTCTTGATAAATCTCATAGATACGTTCACTTGCGCCGACAGCTTTCTTATAATCCGTTAAAAACATAGAAAAATTCAAAATTGGCGCTGATAATTGCACAACATAGAATATCATTGCGACTAATGTCCCTGCAGTAATCGCACCACTCGAAACTCTAATACCACCAAACCCAAGTATGACAGCTACGGTTAACGTCATAATAACGCCTGAAAGTGGAGATATGATTGCTCTAATTTTCGCTTCCTTTAATCCTAGATCATATATACCTAGTAAAGTACCTTTTGTTTTTTCTAGTTCTTTTTCTTCTGACGTTGTCACTTTTACTAATTTCATTTCTGTCAGTACTCTTCCTAATATACCGCTGAACCTAGAAATCTCAGTTTGTGTGTCTTTTGAGATTTTACCCATTTTTCGTCCTAATGGTACCATTATCCCGATAAATATAGGTAAGATCAGAAATGTCATGAGTGTCATTTGCCAATCTAAAATAAATAACATCACAATCGAACCAATAAGTGTTAACAATGATGGCAATACACTTGGTGCTTTTTCAGAGATAAATAAGTTAATCACATTTGTATCATCTGTAATTCTACTCATCAATTGACCACTTTCGTTTTTGTCAAAGAAACTCATTTTCAAATTGATTAAATGCTTCCATAACTTTTCTCTAATTGAATAAATTGTTTTTTCACCAATCTTGCTTAGTAAATATGTCCCGATACCGCTCAAGACTGCATTTACTAAAAATACACCTATAAATAGCCAAACCATTCTTAAATCCAAATTTTCTGCATTAAATGTATCTACTAATTTCCCAGTAAATAATGGTACAAGCAAACCACTAAGACTACCTAAAATAGAAAGTGTCATAGCTGTAAACACTAATTTTTTAGGCCAGTCTACCTTTTTTAATAAATAAAGCAGAGGATTTTGTTTTGTCATTTTAATAACCTCTTTACTAAAATTAATGATATAGTATATTTTACAGCATTGAGATTATACATACCAAATTTAAAATATGTTCACAAAAAATTAACGTTCATTTGTTATCTTATTGTAGGGTAGTTAATTAATATATGTTAGAATGATATAGTTAATTTTAAAAATAAATGAAGAGGTCTTATTCATGAAAAAAAGTCTATTATTATTTTTTGCATTACTTTTATTAAGCATAGCAGTAACTCAAAGTGCTTATGCAGCGGATAATCCGAAATCACCAACACAAGTAGCCAATGAAGATGGATACTCACTCGGTGAAATCTATGAACCTGAAGGCGCTATTAACTATAGTTCTGATACTGGTCAAATTTTGTATGAATATAAAATAGATGCTAAATGGTATCCAGCTAGTATGTCTAAATTAATGACATTATATTTAACTGAGAAAGCAATCAATAGTGGCAAACTTGATAAAAATGCTAAAGTTAAAATGACAAATGAAGAATATCGTTTATCTACATTACCAGAATTAAGTAATACAAAGTTGTATCCTGGAGATGTTTATACAATCTCTGAACTCATGCAAATTACCGTATCTAACTCTTCAAATGCAGGTGCGATGATTTTAGGAAGAGAAACGATGAAAGCTGAGAACTTAGCTTCTGCTAAAAAGATAGATAAAAAAGATAAAGACTCTAATAAAAATACAGCATCAAAACAACAAAAAAAGGATTTAGATTCTGACTTTGTTGACTACATGAATGAGACAGCTAAGAAATTAGGCATGGAACATACGAAGTTCTACAATGCTAATGGTGCTTCTAATAATTTATTACTAGAATATAAAGCTAAACGTTACCAATCAGATGAAGATAACTATACAACAGCTAGAGATTTTGCCATTTTAACGCAACATCTTGTAAAACAGTATCCTGACATTTTAGAATACACTAAAAAAGTTGCCCCTACTGTTCACTACGTTACATATTATACGTATAATCATTCACTTGAAGGTGCAGATATGTCACTTAAAGGTACTGATGGTCTAAAAACGGGTTCTAGTGACACTGCCGACTATAACCACAGTCTTTCTACTAAAAGAGATGGATTAAGAATTAACCAAGTTCTTTTAGGTGCAGGAGATTACAACAGTGTTGGTGGAGAGAAAGAACGTAATATGATGGGTAATAGCTTGATGGAAAAATCATTCAAAGAATATGAATGGAAAAAAGTATTATCTAAAGGTACTCAAAAAATTAATGGCAAAAAATACTACGTTACAGAAGACTTATATGATGTCGTACGTAAAGGCGAAGATTATAAAGTCGTACTTAAAGATGGACGTGCAAGCATTGATTATAACCGTTCTTATATCAATGATAGCTATGGTCCACCGTCTGTAAAAGTAGAAACGCCAAGCAAACATAAATTTAACGAAACAAAGAAAAAAGTAACAAGTACGGATAATAGACCTATTATTATGACAGCGTCTATCTTACTTATTGCTGGAATCATTCTTTTATTAACTTGGTTAATTAAGCGTAAGAAAAAATAATAACGGATATTAAGTCTTAAGTCCGACAACAAAAACGTCACTTTAGTGTAGAATAGTCTTAAACTATTCAATACGAGGTGACGTTTTTTTGATTCAATTTTTACCGAATTTTCTATCAGAACCAATTAATTTATCCTTAACAATGATAACGATCATCGCGCTTATATATGTATTTGTGCATCATAGACGACAACAGCCCATTTTAAGTTTAATTGATATCATTTTAGGTTATTTTCCAATACTCATCCATGAGATGGGTCATGTTATAGCAAATAAACTATCAGGTGGTAAGCCTAAAGACCTCGTAGTTGTTTGGCGTCGTAAAGAGCGCATGGAAACCGGTAGACAAGGTTATGCCGTTACTGGTTCCAAATCACGTTTAAATCAATTTATAACGACTTTATTCGGTTATATCATGCCGCCGATAATGTTGATTTTAGGTGTATGGCTAAAACATCACACATTCGGACCAATTTTCTTAATCATTCTTCTGATCATGTTTTTATTCTATGTCATATTAACATCTAGGAAATTTATCCCAAGTATCATTCTCGTCATTATTGCAGTAGCTTTATATGAAGTACTATCTGCACCGAATATACATGACTTTGGACAAATCATTACGTATATTTATCACATTAGTTTAGGAACATTATTAGGTGAAGTCGCACAATCAAGTATTACAATATTCCTATTAACATTCTCACGTTCAAGACAAGAATGGGATGGTAGTCAGTTAAGACAACTCACTAAAATTCCAACTATTTTCTTTAGTGTTATATGGATAGCGATTAATGTATATGCGGTTATGTATACATTCAATATTTTATGGCCATAGATATTGGAACTTTAAATATGGAGTCTTCGCGTAGTATAATTCGACTTTATACTTTAGCGCACGATATCTTGAAGTCTTCGTGCGTTGCACCCTGATTTTGTACCTTAGCGCACGATATCTCGTAGTCTTCGTGCGTTACACCCTGATTTTGTACCTTAGCGCACGATATCTCATAGTCTTCGTGCGTTACACCCTGATTTTGTACCTTAGCGCACGATATCTCGTAGTCTTCGTGCGTTACACCCTGATTTTGTACCTTAGCGCACGATATCTCGTAGTCTTCGTGCGTTATTTTAATCCATTAACAAAAAACCAGCAGAAATTCATTCGCTTGAATTTCTGCTGGTTTTTATTTATTAAGCTGTTTTTATACCAAACAAATATGATGCATTTGTTTCACTTATCATAATTGTTTTATCTTTTAGTTTAAGTTCTATGAGCTGGTTTAAGCTATCTTTATTGCTAATTGTTACTACATCGCCAATATGCAATTCTTGATTACTTAAATAATCTAAGAGATTCACGTAATCCATTACACGTTTAATTTCAACGTCATCTCCAATTTCAAACTCATTTAATGATGTGTTATAAATTTCCTCTATTTGATTCTCTCTTGGAATAATACCACCATGCGGACAAGTTGTTGGGTAACCCATTAACTTATCTATCTTATCTATAAAACGGTCAGATACACGATGTTCTAATATTTCTGCCTCTTCGTGAACTTCATCCCAAGTATATTCAAGTTCTTCTATTAAGAATCGCTCTATGAGTCTATGTCTTTTAATAATATTAGTTGTATGATCTAACCCCTTCTGAGTTAATTTCACACCTTTATAAGGACGAATATCTACGTAGTCATCCTTTTTCAAACGTAACATCATTTCACTAACTGATGAAGGTTTAATATTTAAATCTTGCGCTAAATTCTTATTGGATACGTAATCTGTTGTGCCATTTAATCCAAAAATCGCTTTTAAGTAGTCTTCTTGTTCTTCAGTCAACATCTACTCTGACCTCACTTTTATTATCATATATTTATTGTACCACGATTTATTTTTACAGGCTATCTCTTGACTTTAGATAATTTTCTAATATAATCGAATTATAGTTTAGGTTAGCCTAAACTTATTTTTAGAAAAGGTGATAACATGTTGCAGGTAAAAAATTTGAATCTATATTTAGGTCAACAGCACATATTGCATGATATTAATTTAACCATTGAATCAACAGGTGAATTAATTGGCATTATGGGACCGAATGGTGCAGGAAAATCTTCATTTATTAAATCGATTTTGGGTGAATTTAAGGCATCAGGAGACGTTTATTGGCATGATAAACCGATAAACCAACAGTTGAAACAATTAACGTATATTCCTCAAAGAAATCAATTAGATTTAGATTTCCCTATCACTGTTCAAGATAGTTTATTAACAGGCTATTATGCTACATCAGGTTGGTTTAGGCCATTAAAAAAAGAAGCGTATCAAAAAAGGGATCAATTAATGTCAGAGTTACAACTAACTGAATTAAAAGACAAGACATTAAATCAATTAAGTGGTGGTCAATTACAACGTGTTCTTTTAGCAAAATCTTTAATGAAAGACAGTGATTTATTATGTCTCGATGAACCATTTGTCGGTATTGATTTTAAAAGTGAAGAAATCATGATAAACATGCTTAGAAGATTAAAGTCAGAAGGAAAACTCATCATTATTGTTCATCATGATATTCAAAAAGCCAAATTATATTTCGATAGAATCATCCTCCTCAATCGAACTATTAAATTTTTTGGCACAGCATCTGAAGCTTTAACAGAACACAATATTAAAGAAGTATTTCTAAAGGAAGGCGTTACACCATGATTAATGAATTTATCTCATCCCTAATACAATATAATTTCTTAAGTCGAGCGCTGATTACTGCTATTGTAGTTGGTGTTGTTTGTGGCATTGTAGGTAGCCTCATCATATTAAGAGGTTTGTCTTTAATGGGTGATGCTATGAGCCACGCTGTACTGCCTGGTGTTGCAATAAGTTACGTATTGAACATCCCGATGTTTATAGGTGCGCTTGTTACCGGTATGTTAACGAGCTTTCTGATTGGTTACATTGCCCAACACTCAAAAACTAAAAATGACGCAGCTATCGGTATTATCTTTACTGCATTCTTTTCCCTTGGAATTATTATCATAAGTCAAATTAACTCCTCTACTGATTTATATCATATTTTATTTGGGAACATATTAGCAGTAACTTCAAGTGCATTTTATACAACGAGTATAGTCAGTCTAATCGTTATCGCTTGTGTCATATTATTTTACAAACCCTTGCATTTATCAACGTTTGACCCTATTGCAGCTAGAATGAGCGGTTTAAATGTAAAAGTCATTCATTATTTTGTCATGATGCTATTAGCACTCGTTACAGTTGCTAGTTTACAAACAGTGGGCATTATACTTGTCGTTGCACTACTTATTACACCGAGTTCAGCTGCATTTTTAATCACAAAATCATTAAAATCAATGATGATTGTCGCAAGTGTTATCAGTGCAATATGTGCGGCCTGTGGCATGTATATTAGTTACCTTTATAACTTACCAAGTGGCGCGTGTATCGTATTAGTCTGCTGCTTAGTGTACATGATTACATTCACCATACATAAAATGAAATTAAAATTTGCTTAGGAGGTTAAACATGAAGAAATTATTTATGCCATTACTCGCTATCATTGTTTTACTATGTGCTTGTAATGCAACATCATCTAATGAAGACAAACATTTAAAAATAGTAACAACAAATTCAATATTAGCGGACATGACTAAAGAAGTAACAAAGTCTGATGCAAAAGTTACAAGCATCGTCCCTATCGGACAAGACCCTCACGAATATGAAATTAAACCTAAAGACGTCAAAGCATTAACAGATGCAGATGTTATTATATATAATGGTTTTAACCTTGAAAGTGGAAATGGTTGGTTTGAAAAAGCATTAGAACAAGCAGGTAAAAAAGTCTCAGACAAAAATGTTATTCAAGCAACTGAAGACGTTACACCTATCTATTTAAAAGGTGGAGAAGGCGATAAAAATAAAATCGATCCACACGCTTGGTTAAGTATTGAAAATGGTATAAAATACGTCAATACAATTGAAAAGCACTTAAGTGATATCGATAAAGATCACAGCAAACAATTTAAAGATAATGCTGAAAAATACACGAATAAATTAGATAAACTACATCATAAAATGATGACAGCATTCAATGATATTCCTGAAGATAAACGTGCTTTTATAACAAGTGAAGGTGCATTTAAATACTTTGCGAAAAGCTATCATATAACACCAGGATATATTTGGGAGATTAATACAGAAAAACAAGGTACACCAGAACAAATGAAACAAGCCATTAAATTTGTGAAAGACCATGACCTAAAATCATTAGTTGTCGAAACAAGTGTTGATAAGAAAAGTATGCAAACATTAGCAGAAGAAACAAACCTCAACATTAAAGATGAAGTATTCACAGATTCAATCGGTAAAAAAGATTCTAAAGGTAACTCATATTACAATATGATGGAACACAATGCAGAAGCGATTCATAATAGTATGAAATAATGAAAAAAGAGGCCGAGATGATGAAATCTCGGCCTCTTCTTTGTGTATTTAACTTCCATTATTTCGAATTGTGGTAATTAGAATGCTGTAACTTCCATTTTTCCGAATTGTGGTAGTTAGAATGCTGTAACTTCCATTATTCTGAAATGTGGTAGTTAGAACGCTGTAACTATCATAATTTCGAATTCTGGTAGTTAGAACCCTGTAACTTCCATTATTCCGAATTCTGGTAGTTAGAATGCTGTAACTTCCATTATTCCGAATTCTGGTAGTTAGAACGCTGTAACTTCCATTATTTCGAATTCTGGTAGTTAGAAGGTGCTCATTTACGGACATTTCTCGGAATTCTGTCCCTAACAACACTTCTTACGGACATTTCTCAGAATTCTGTCCCTAACAGCACCTCTTACGGACATTTCTCGGAATTCTGTCCCTAACGACACCTCTTACGGACATTTCTCGGAATTCTGTCCCTAACAGCACCTCTTACGGACATTTTTCGGAATTCTGTCCCTAACGACACCTCTTACGGACATTTCTCGGAATTCTGTCCCTAACGACATCCCATAACATACACTTCTCAAATAAAATCTATTATTTTAATGTTGGATCATCTTTTTTCATGACTTGTTTATATTTACTAAATGTTTCTTTATCATTTTTAGAAAATGCTTCGTTCATCATTTGTCTTTTTTCGGCTCTTCTTCTTCTATCTTTCTTTGTTTCTTTACGATCATATCTAAAGTTTAACGAAGTACCTTTTTTAGTAAATTCTTTCATATACATATATGATCCTGAATTATAAGCTGCTCTAATAATCATATGTCCTGCTACTGGAGATGTTAAATATAAGAACAGTATTGTTAATAATGTTCGGACACTAAAGTATTCTTGTGTCACTAAGAAATATATAAACACACCTGTCAAAGTAAGCAACACAGATAATGTAGAACTTTTAGTAGCGGCATGACTTCGAAGAAATGTATCTCTAAAGCGTACAATTCCTATCGCACTGATGAGCGCTGCTATTGAACCTAACAATATTGATAAAGCGGCAATTAAACTAACGATCTCGCTTAGATTCAAAGACACGACCCCCTTCTATGAAACGTGAAATACCTACTGTACTCAAGAAAGAAAGTATTGCGATAATCAAACTCGCTTCTAAATAACTGAATGTATCATAAATAATGCTTAATACCCCTACTACGGAAACTAAAATCGCACCGATTGCATCAAAAGCAATGACTCTATCAGCAGTAGTTGGACCTATGATCGTTCTGAGAAGTACGACAACAATGGAAATACCATATATAACAAGCGCTGTTTTGATAATTGCTAATATGATAAATGACATTATTTAAGCACCTCCCAGATTAGTTTTTCATATTTCTTAATTTGCTTCGTTAAAATTTCTTTTTCTTTATCTGAAATATCAATTGCATGTATAAAGAATCTTCTACCATCAGGTGAAAGTCTAAGCACGACGGAACCTGGTGTAAGCATAATAAGCAATGTTAACAATGTAATCGCCCAATCTTGTTTTAACGTTGTTTCATAAGTTACAAGACCTGGATTAACTTTGTTTGTTTTAAATAAAATATAATTGATTGTTGTCATACTTGAAGTCACAAGTTGATAGTTATAAACACATATAAACTTGAAGATTACCCAAACCTTTTTCAAGTAGAAGACATGTCCAAAGAATCTATGCATTAAATAAACAATAACGATACCAATGAGATATCCACCTACAAAGGTTGATAAATGAAATTTATCTTCATCTTGGAATAACGTCCATAAGAAGGCGATTAAAATATTTAATAACAACTGTGCCATTATTACTTCGCCTCCACTTCTACGTTTGGAATAATTTCTTTAATATATGACTGCTCATGTATGTTAAATTGTGCTGCCAATTCTGAAATGTTCAATACATATTGTGATGCTATACCTAATACGATAGTAGCTACTGTTAATATGATCATCGCATATAATTTATGTTTAGAAAGTGGTACCCTTTCAACTTTAGGAATATCGTTTCTACCGAAGTACATCACTAAGAATATTCTTAGTAAACTGTACATAGCGATGACACTTGTAATTACCATCACGATGACACCAATTGTATAACCATTATCTAAAGCACCTTTAATAATTAATAATTTCCCAGGAAATCCACTAAAGGGTGGTACACCACCGATTGATAATATCGTGATAAAGAATATAATCCCTAGACTCGGATAATATTTAATTAATCCACCAAATTGATCATAATATCTCGTGCCTGATAATAATACGAAAGTACCGATGATTAAGAATAGTAATGTTTTGATAATCATATCGTGACTGACATAGAATATTGCCCCTGTAATACCATCGCTATTATTCGCACTTAAACCGAGGACAGCAAATCCTATTGATAAAATAACTTGGTAAGCTGCAATCTTTTTAATATCTTTAAATCCTAATACACCGATACTACCGATGATCATTGTGATGATAGCCATAATATATAATAGGAAATGTGTAACTTCTGGCTTTTCATCGAACATCAACACCATAACTCTTATCAATGCATAGACACCCACTTTAGTCATAAGGCTGGCAAACAATGCTGCTAACTCAGTATTTAAAGCAGCATATGCTTTCGGCAACCACATAAACATGACTAAGGCTGCTTTACCACCAAAGACGAAAATCATAATAACTGCTACTAAAGTAACGGTCGTTGGTTGATTACTTTCAGTTATACGCATTGCAATGTGTCCAAAGTTCAAAGTACCTAAAGTTCCATATAAGTATGCTACACCCATTAAGAAGAACCAAGAACTGACAACGTTAATAACAACATAAATAACACTCGCTCTTAGTTGTTCGATAGATTGTCCAAGTGTTAATAATACAAATGATGCTAATAACATAATTTCAAACATAACGTATAAATTGAAGATATCTGCCGTTAAGAAGCTTCCGTTAACACCTGTTAATAAAAATAGTATAAAAGATGGCAAGAAATATCTATTTGCTACTCTTTCTCGTTTACCAAAACCAAAATATATAATAACTGTTACAACAAAACAAGAAACAGACGTAAATAGAAGTGCTAATTCATCTCCGACAAACTGTATACCATATGGCGGTTGCCAATCTCCAAAGTTAATAACAAGTACTTTATTTAAACTAACTTCTATAAGTAGCCATAACGAAATGATTGTTGTAATTGATAAACTCGTTATCGCGATTCGTCTTGTTAAAGCTAAACGTTCTTTAAAGAAGAACAATATTAATCCAGTAATTAAAGGTACGAGTAATGGTACTAATATTAAATTATTCATCTACATCTTCATCCTCACCGCGTAACGCCTCTATTCTATTTACTTTCGTCAACTTAAATGTTCTATATATAAGTACGAGTAAAAATGCTGTAACAGCAAAACCAATTACGATTGCTGTTAAGATCAATGCTTGAGGTAAAGGATCGACATAATCTTTTCCTTCTCCATTAATAAGTGGAACATTCTTTCCACCAAACTCGCTCATGGATAAAATCATTAAGTTTGCTACGTGTGTATAAATTGCTGTACCAATAACAATTCGAATTAAGTTCTTAGACAAAATCATATATGTTCCTACAAATGTGAGTACGCCTATTATAATAACTAGTATTAAATTCAACTGTTATCACCACTTATCGCAAGCATAATTGTTACAACTGCCCCTACTACAGTAAGTAGTATGCCGAGCTCAAAAAGTGTAACGCTTGATAAATGAATCTCACCTAACAACGGCCATGTCATATAGCCATCCTCATGTGTTAACATCGGATGTCCAAAGAACATTGGAATAATACCTGTACCAATTGAAATGAGACATCCAATAATCGTAACTGCTCTAAAGTCTAATGGCATTGATTGAACGACTGTTTCCACATCAAAAGCTAAAAACATTAAGATAAAAGCTGAGCTAAAGACGAGCCCACCTATAAACCCACCACCTGGGTTATCGTGACCAGCAAGAAAAATATAAAATCCAAACGTCAATATTATGAATATAGCAATTTTGGATATCGTTTCTAATACAACATCATTTTCTTTCATTTGGCTCATCCTTTCTTATCTTAAATTTAACTAATGTAAATATACCTAATCCTGCAATTAATATAACGATTCCTTCAAGCATTGTATCTAACGCTCTAAAGTCTCCTAGAATACCATTAACGATATTTTTAACACCTGCTAATTCGTAAGCATTATCATAGTAGAATGAAATTTTGTCGAACAGACTATCTTGTTGCATCATAATGACAAAGACCACAACAAATACTGCCATTAATAAAGCAATTGTTAATTTCACAATTTCACTCATAACGTTTGGTGTATCTTTCTGAACGTTTGGTAAATGATAGAACACTAATAAGAATAATACTGTCGTAATCGTTTCTATAACAAGTTGCGTTAAAGCTAAATCAGGTGCTTTCATAAATATGAATACGACCGCGATCGAATATCCGATGACACCATTTAAAATCGTCATTGTCATTCTCTCACGTATAAACATTAACGCTGTTGCTGTAATCACTATATTAATTAATATAATGATTTCAAATGTTGTCGCTTCAGTAATATGGTAATAAGCAATATCATAAATACCGACTTGATAAATACCATATCCCATAATGACAAAGAAGATTACATAAATAATGTGTAAATATTGATTCAATTTATTATTCATAATACCTTGAATTGAAAACGTACTGATACGATCTAATGCATCCATACCTTTTGTATATAGCGTATTGATTTCTAAGTTTTTAGAAATCTTACTATAAATAACATCCCATTTTGGCACGAGTATAAGAAGTGCCCCAATAATGTATATGCCAAGTGTTAAGAATAATTCTACTGTAAATCCGTGCCATGCTTTAATATGTGGTAAATGAGCCATAATCTCGCTATCGTGGAATATATCTCTTAATGCTGGACCAATTAAATATTCTCCTAATACATTCGGTACAAAGAAAATGATTGGAACAAACAATACGATAATCATTGGTGAGATTAATAACCCGCCTCCATCATGACGTGGTACTTTTGGTAATTGTTCTTTTTTAAGCTTACCGAAAAATGGTTCTTTAATGAGTTTAATACAATATACAAATGTAAATATACTGCCGACAAACCCAGCTAATATCATCACGGTAGACATCGTTTGATTAAAGATTTCTGTATGACCTGTTTCTACTAAACTCGTAAAGAACTTTTCTTTACTTAAGAAACCATTAAATAACGGAATACCTGCCATAGATAGTGCACTGATTGTCATGACAACTGCTGTTATTGGCATGATTGTTCTTAATCCACCAAGCTTTTTAACATCTCTTGTTCCTGTTTCATGGTCGATAATACCAACACCCATAAATAGAACACTTTTGAAAATCGCATGGTTAATTAAATGGAATAATGCTGCAAATAAACTCGCTAAAAAGATTTCATTATCAGCTTTAAAATTACTATTTAATGCTAATAGCCCTAAACCGATCATCGTCATAATCATACCGAGCTGACTGATTGTTGAATAGGCAAGCATTGCTTTTAAATCTTTCTTGTTAACTGCAAAGAATGAACCGACTAATAACGTCACTAAACCGATAGTAACAACTGTATAAACGACCCATGTACTTTGACCGATAATTGGTGTAAATCTTAATAATAAATATAATCCTGCTTTAACCATTGTTGCTGAATGTAAATAAGCGCTGACAGGCGTTGGTGCTTCCATAGCATCTGGCAACCAAATATGAAATGGAAATTGTGCAGATTTCGTAAATGCTCCGAGTAAGATTAAAATGACTGCAAGTACAAACCATGGTGATTCATAAATTTTATCAATCATACCGACTTGTTCAGTAATTGTATTCGTACCCGTAATGCTGTATAGCAAAATCAATCCTACTAACATTGCCATACCGCCAAACACTGTAATTAAAAATGATTTCAAAGCACCGTCTTGACTCTTTCTACGTTGATACCAATATGAAATGAGCAAGAATGAAGAAATACTTGTTAACTCCCAAAATGTATATAACAATATCGTATTATTTGAAAGTACGACACCTAACATTGCTAACATAAACATTAACAAATACGTATAAAATCTTGGAAGATTCTCTTTTTCATGGGAAAGATAATAAATGGCATATAAGAAGACACCTGCACCAATTAATGAAATAAGTAGTGCAAAAATTAAAGATAGACCATCTAAACGTAAATCTAAATTAACATCGACAAGTGGAATCCACTCTTTGAAATAAGTAATACTTTGGCCAGCATATATCGTCTTAATTTGACTTAAGAAATATATGGAACTTAGAACTGGCGCAATTAAACTTAGCCATCCAGCAAATCGGCTAAACTTTGTATTCATCGTCATGAGCACGATTGACATCACAACGATAATCATTAAAAACAGCCATATTAAAGCCATACATTAACCCCTTTCTCTCTATATATTAAGTTCAATTGTCGTTTCTTTTTTTATAGTTGTGACATCAATGAATTTTAATGTTTCTATTAAAGACTGATGTCCAAGGTATTTTTGAATAATCGAAACTGATACCCCTGATTTGAAGGCATGATATGCAAAAGTCTTCCTTAACGAGTACAACCCGATATTCTTCAACCCTACTTCTTCAGCTGCAACATGTATAATTCGATAAGCTTGTTGTCTTGATAATTGTTTTTTTGTTTTGATGGACATAAAAACAAAGTCATCTCTTTTTAATCCTTCTTCATAAATAAAATTAGATAAGCTCGATCTCAAATGTAACGGTATAACGACTTTAATTAAATCCTGTTCATCATTTATCCAATCTTGCTTTATATCATTGTCCTCATCAAATAAATCTTGGACTGTTAAATTAAGTAGCTGGTTTACTTTCATACCCGTATGAATAGCTAAGCTAAACAATAAATAGTCTCGTTCACTATGTGATTTCAATACTTCATACATTGCTCTAATGTCATCTTTATTCTTAATTGGAGATACTTGTTGCATAAATTTGGTCCATCCTTCCTAATTAAGGTACATATTAATAATAATATATATTTGAGTAACATGAAAGTAATTTATACATTTTTTTGTCGTTTTTACATACTTATTTCGATATATAAAGTGAAAGGAGGTTTTAATTATGGAAACAGTTAAAGACATCAACATTATTTTATTGCATCAGTATTTAGATGAAGCTTCTAAAGTAAAAACTGTTCAACGTAAATTTAATGCAATTAATTTAAACGTTACACCAGAACAAGTTAAAACTTTTAAAGGCATTATCGAAACATTAAGTGACGAGAAATTTAAAGATGCGTATATCGTCAAAACAATACAGATAGAAAATTAATGCTATCTAAAAACCATTTAGGAGGTGAAAATATGAAAAGAGTATTGGAGTTAACATTCAAAACATCATTAGATAAGACATTTACATTACAAATTCAAAATCCAAAAGCAAACTTATCAAGCGATATCGTTGAAGATGCAATGAATAAAATTATGAAGCTTAACTTATTTAACTTAAACAAAGGTGAGCTCGTATCAATCCATTCTGCACAATATATCGAGCGCAGCACACGACAATTGATTAAATAAGTATTCTATAGCAACAGAAAAGGCAAGGACATAAATTTTGTCCTTGCCTTTTTTCTTATATATCTTTAACGAGTGTTTCGTATTTTTCTTTATGTTCTGCATCCATAAAGTAGTAAACTTTTCTTTCGTCGAGATTACTTCTATATTTATCGATTAAACCTTTTCTATATAATTTTGCTAAGTTTGTACCAATATTAGAAGGTCTTGTTTTTAATTCTAAAAGCTTTCCACTTAGAATTTCTTTGATTGTAATTTCTTTTGCAGTGTATATTTCTTCTAAAATAATGAAGTCAACGAGTGATAATTTCTTTTCATTTTTTAAAGTTGTTACTTTATTTTCATAGTCGATCATTTGTTGAATAGTTTTGTTGAATGTTTCTATCAAGTAAAGCCCTCCCAATTTAATTTTTCCCGATTTTTAATAGTTCACAACACACAAATTTCATTAATTATTATTTTAACGCGTTTTAAATTCATATTTTGATTAAATCGATTAACATATTTGATTTATTATAAAGTATCTTCTCCATTTTATTAAATTAGGTAACATTTACATACGATTTTTGATATCATATTGTTAAATAAATAAATATAATGACAGATTTTGATGTTTTATTCCATAATTTGTCTTTATTGAGAGGTGATTATTTGTACAACTATAAGATTTCACTACATAAAGAAAGTATCATTAATCCGAAATTACTCGGATATGGCGCTTTATGTTTCGTTTTAGAAGGTCATACAGAACTTACTTTAAATCATACGACTTATGAGTATAATGTTGGTGATTTATTTTATCTTCAAGATAACGATAATTATTTACCTATTATTAATAATGGGTTGGTCGCTATACTTCATATTAGTTATGCCATGATGGAAAATTTAAGTGGAGAAGAAGCATTTGTCTTTAGAATCCCCCGTACTTCGAAGACTAATGAATTAGATAGATATAAACATGAAATTAAAGATTTATATATTAGGGCTATTCTCGCAAACTTAACAAACGTTAAAATTAGATGCAGTAATTACGTTGTTGAAATTTATAAAATCATGTTTGAACGCTTTCAAGTGGATACTAAAAATTATGGTCATATTGAAATTGAACTTAGCAGTCTTATTTATAAAGTAAAACAATATATTGATCAAAATTATCACGAAAGATTATCACTTAATAGTGTCGCAAGTCATTTTTATATTTCTCCTGAACATTTATCTAGAGAATTCTCTAAACAAATGGGAACAACATTTATTCAATATTTAAAGGAAACAAGACTTTTTCAAGCGACATATGCATTACTGTTCACACAGTTTAAAACCGAGCAAATTGCAAACAGTCATGGTTTTTCTAGTTATCATAACTTTAATAGACAATTTAAAGAGCAGTTTCATGTAACGCCTAATCAATACCGACTACAATATAGACGTCATAAAAAAGACAAAGAAAATGCAGTGATTTCTAACGAAGAAAAAGCTTCATTGATTTCTAAATTACAAAAATTGATGCATAATAAATCGTTTGTTCATGAATATAAAAGAATGGCCTTTAGTGATGTACCTTTTAAGACCCTCTCAGCAAACCATAAGACATATTTACATGTCGGTGATGTTCATGATTTCTATACACCTTTTCTTGGTGAAATTTTAGAAAATGTAGAGAAAATGACGGATATGCCGATCATTGTTATTCACTGTTCTATGAAGACTTTCTTTGATACAGAACAACAAAATCATTATAAACAAAATTTAGCATTTTGTTTAAGTATGTTTTCAGATACGAGGATTATACCTGCCATAAAAATATATGATATTGATTATGACGACGACAACTTTAAAAACAACTGGCATGAATTAATAGATGCCATTTACAATTATTTTTATAACAAGAATGGAGAAATATTCTTTGATGTAGATTTTAGCGATATTTATCATGTTAAAAAGCAAATGAGAGAAACAAAGATAAAGTTACCTGATATACAAATTGGAATAAATGCGCCAAATCCATTTATGCATATATATGAAGAATTAGAGATTGATTTCTCGCAATATGAAGACATTGATGCTTTTGCATTAAGTTATAACTTTAACGACTTGTATAACTTAGATGAAATAAACAATTATGATATCGCAGACATTACAAACCAACATACGAAACAACTCATTCAAAATATGGCTTATTTAAAATCAAAAAATAAACATGTTATCCCAATGGAATGGAATATATTAAACGGTGATACGTATACTAGTAAAAGCTTTTATTTTAATGCGGCCATTATGTTAAAGCATTTAATGAGTATTACGAATTACATATCTGGTATAGGATTTTGGTTAATGGAAGAAGCTTCTGCTAAATATTCAGCTATCGAACAACCATTATCTTTGTATTTAAAATATCACTGTAAAAGTCCGACGAATTATTTATTATCTATTCTGAGTCATTTTAACGGTCATGAATTTTATGAAGGGCCAAACTATATTAAATTTGAAATTCACAATAAAATATTCTATTTATTATTTAACTATGAACTGTATCATCCGCATGATATCAACTATCAAAATAATATCGGGATTATCTTATCTTATCGAGACATCCCATTCGATAAATTCAGAGTCACGAAAATTACATTCGACCAAGACAACGGAAATATCTTTAAAGCGATTAGAAAATTAGATCATACTCATGGTAATTTAGACTTCTTAAATACAGTATTATTAGATAGATATTGTTCGCCAGATATAGAAATGGCAGATTATAATACAAATAAAATTGATGAAACTTATTTCTTAAAGACGAACGCTGTTCAATTATTAATCGTACAAAATAGAGGATAGACTAACACATATTCAAACAAACTTAATAAAAATCCATAAAAAAATCTTGGGCATCGATTGATGTCCAAGATTATTTATTTAATCTAATTCTAAATTAGTACGATAGTTATCTACGACTTCTTTCTTGCTTGAATCGCTAGGTACGAAATAATACAATCCATCATCTAGAATAGTATCTTGGCCTTCTAATTGATTTCTATCAACATTATCTAATGCATCACTATATTTAGATCTTAAACTATTGATTTGTGAAATTTTTAAATCTGTTTGAACATTATCACCTAATGTATCAAAGATTTGGTTGATTTTCGGTAATGAACCGATACTTACTAATTCATTTGCTAATGCTTGGATAACAAGTTGTTGTCTTTCTTGTCTACCAAAGTCTCCACCAGCACCATCTTCTTTTCTACTTCTAATAAATGCTAATGCTTCGTCTCCATCAAGCTTGTACTTTTGACCTTTAACATATGAATTACCTTTAACGGTAAATGTTGCATTACTTTTAACGGTTACGCCACCTGCTTGGTCAACTAATTCTTTAACACCATCCATATTAATCGTCGCATAATGGTCAATTGGTACATTCATTAATTTCTCTAAAGAATTAATGGCCATCTTCGGTCCACCGTATGCATATGCATGGTTAATTTTCTCGACAGAATCTCTACCTACGATTTGAGCTCTCGTATCTCTAGGTACACTTACCATAACAGTCTTTTTCTTATCAGGATTGATAGATAATAATAAGATTGAGTCCGATCTTTCTCCTCCACCCGCTGCTGCTCTTGTTGAATCTGAATCTATTCCGAATAATGCGATAGATATCGGATCACCATTTGTATCTACTGCTTTCTTTCGTAATTCTGATTTATCTCTGTCTAATGGATTATGTATTGAATTACCTAATGCGAAGAATTTATAGACAAAAAATGCGATCACTAATAAAAATACGAGTAATAAAATAATGACGATTGTCGTTACTATTTTGAATGCTGTTGACTTCTTTTTCTTTGCAGAACGCTCATATTGGTTTGCCACGTGTTCTCAGTCCATTCTATTTTTTTCTTTATTATACATTTATTTATCTCATATTTCCATATTGAACATAATTCTATACACAACTTAAATTTTATTTTAATAATTCTAAAATTTATACAAAGATTTCTTACTTATTTCTGGAAAATCTATACATTATATGATAGAGTATTCTTGTAAATCTACAACGTTACTTGTTTTTAAATTTTTATGACATATTAAACGGGAAAGAGGATGAGATTCGGCGATCTCATCCTCTCTTTTTTCGTCTATTTGTTTTTGATTTAATAACTTTTGTTTCTATATTAAACGCATCTGGATATCTAATTCTTACAACTTCACCATAAAATAACCTTTGTTCTCCGTATCTTGTACATAAAGATAACTCTGGATAAACTTCTTCTACTTTTGCAATATAATTATATGACTTATCCCTTTTCAATACATCAATATAATAACCAGGTTTAATACCCTTATTTGTTCCTGCATTAATAATAAATGACGTATCATCTAATATTCTTATAATTTCCACTTGTTTCATAACTTCACGCTAACTTTCTTTAATTCTTAATATATGAAATGTGATGATAAGTGCTTAGAGGACTGTTATGTTCGTTTCATAGAGTTGAAGAATATTTATATAATTTGTCTTATGCCATTTCTTTTTCTTTAGGATATTTAAACTTTTTTGAAATTATTAATATCATTACATTACATATTTTGGCAATAGGTTTATTAGTTAAATTGTACTATTTTTTTATTATTTTTTCAATATAATACTTAATAGAAAGAGCATGGACAAATGTCCATGCTCTTAATCATACTATTCTAGATACAATTCCACTGCATCTCTTGTTTTGCTCATCGTTACAACGTGTTCATCATAATTTCTTGATAAATAACTATAGAAGAGAATATCTATAGTCATAAGTTGAGAGATAAGAGAACTTGTCGCTGCTAATCTTAAACTTTTTTCTGAACTTGCATCATGAATTAAATATATATCAGATTTTTTTGCTAATGTAGACTGTTCTGACTGTGTTAAACCAACTATTTTTACACCATATTTTCGAGCTACTTTGGCTAAAGATACCGTCTCATGATTCTCTCCTGAATTAGATATACCAATGAGTACACAACTATCACTATGTGAAGCAATGGCTGTAGCTAAAAAGTGTGTATCTAAAGAATGAATCACTTGCTTACCTATTCTAGTGAACTTCTGATACAAATCTTGAGCAACCAAACTTGAAGCACCGACACCAAATACAATTATCGTATCTGTATCGTATAATTGATCAACAACCTGCTCAATATGTTTACTCGAAATATTCTTTTCGGTCATTTCAAGTGTATGCGAAGCTCTTGTGATGAGTTTCTTACTAATTGAGTCGACTGTTTCATCTTGTTTAATTTCTTGATAAATACTTTGTTCATGTTGCGGTAAATATCTAGAAATCGCTAATTTCAAGTCTGTGAACCCTTTAAATTCAAGTTTGTGTGTACATCTAATAACAGAAGCTGCACTTGTATTTGTTAATTTGCCAAGTTCTTTAGCGCTCAAGTTAATTGTTTTTTCAGGATGTTCAATAAAATATTCTGCAATACGTTTTTCATGTTTTGTTAAACGTGGCATTTGTTCTTTTATAAATATGAGTAAATGTTGATGTTCCATATGCTTTAATCCTCTTCTAATTCTTGTGGTGCCGTCATTTCTTTATTTGTTCCAAATAAATATGTGGCAATGAATCCGCCAAGATATGCTGCTAGCAATCCTGCGATATATCCTAAATACATATTATCAGAAATAAGTGGAATAAGTGAAACGCCACTTGGTCCAATTGCTGATGCACCGATATGACCAATGCCCCCGATAACTGCACCACCAACACCACCACCGATACATGCTGTGATAAATGGTCTACCTAGAGGAAGTGTAACACCGTAAATCAACGGTTCTCCAATGCCTAAAATACCAACTGGCAATGCCCCTTTTAGTAAGTTGATAATCTTTTTATTTTTTCTACATTTAAACCATAATGCAAATGCTGCACCTACTTGCCCTGCACCAGCCATAGCTAGAATTGGTAAGAGGTAAGTTGCACCAGACTGATTAATCATTTCAATATGAATCGGTGTTAATACTTGGTGTAAGCCAAACATAACAAGTGGTAAGAACGTTGCACCAAGTACAAATCCACTAAATGCACCACCGATATTTAGAACCCAATCTATTACGCCTAATAAGCCATTTGAAATAAAGCCGGCAATTGGCATGATTAAGAATATTGTTCCTAGCCCCATAATAAATAGTGTAATCGTTGGCGTAACAATGATATCTACCGCACTCGGAACGACTTTGTGTAATCTTTTTTCAATTAAAGATAAAATCCAAACTGCAATGATAACACCAATGACACCACCTTGACCGGCAGCTAATGGTTCTCCATTAAAAATATTTTTAAGTGGACTTTCTGGATCCATACCCGTTAGCATGGTTGTACCACCAATAACACCTCCTAAACCTGGTGTTGCGCCAAATTCTTTTGCCGCATTAATACCCACATAAATCACGAGGTATGCGAAAATACCATTTTTAATGATATCAAATATTAATACGAACTGTTCCCATGTCGCACCATCTATCGTGCCTGCCGTTAACATATTAGATAGTACTGCAGAAATACCACCAATTAAACCTGCACCAACAAAAGCCGGAATTAATGGTACAAATATATTAGCAATAGATCTTAATACTTTTTTAAATGGTGTTTGATTCTTCTTATTAATACTTTGCTTAAATAAATCCGCTTCTTTTTCAACTTGTTCTTTATTAGATACTTTATGCTTTATATCTTCACCTAAAGGAACCCCTATAATTGAACTCATTTCATTAGCTACTTTATTAACAGTACCTGGTCCAATCACAACTTGAAGCATGTCATCTTCTACGACACCCATTACGCCCTTTATATTCTTTAAACCTTCGACATCGACCTTACTGTAATCGACGATATTCATTCTGACACGCGTCATACAATGTATCACTTTGTCTAAATTATCTCTTCCCCCGACTTCTTTGAGAATATTTTGTGCAATCTCTCTTTCTTTTGACATAGCCTACACACCCCTTATTTTACGTATTTCTCACAAACCCTTTAGCTTGTTTAAGTCTTTCTAATGCTTCCTCTTTAGAAATGTCATGCATCCCCATTACTATTGCTACTTTCACTTGCTCATCACTTTGTTTGAATAATTTCTCACTATCTTCATCCGTTGTTTGTAATACTTCTTGAATCATGTTTACGGCTCTTTGTTTTAATTTTTTATTAGTTGGTTTAACATCAATCATTAAATTCTCGTATACTTTTCCTATACCAACCATTACCCCTGTTGATATCATATTAAGAATTAATTTTTGGGCAGTACCTGCTTTCAATCTCGTTGAACCCGTCAATACTTCAGGACCGACATCTACTTGGACCGGATAATCTGCATGTTTGCCAACTTCAGATGCTTTATTGCATGTCACACAGCCAGTAGGTACATTTATACTTTGTGCGTATCTTAAACCACCTATTACATATGGTGTTCTACCACTGGCAGCTATCCCGATAACCGTATCATGTTCATTAATATTTAAATCTCTTAAATCTTGTTCGCCTAGACTTTCATCATCTTCTGCACCCTCAACAGCTACAGTCATCGCACTTGGACCACCTGCAATAAGTCCAACGACAACATCAGGTGTTACACCAAATGTTGGTACACATTCAGCTGCGTCTAATACACCTAATCGACCACTTGTACCTGCGCCCATATAAATTAATCTTCCACCATTGTTTAATCCTTTAATAACTTGCTTAATTAATTGAGCAATAGCATGATTTTCTTCTTTAATAAATTGAGCCACTTTTTGATCTTCGTTATTCATAACATCAACAAATTGCTCAGGTGTTAATGTGTCTAACTTAGACGAATGCTCATTTCTTGATTCTGTCGTTAAACGACTGATATCCATTTATTCTTCCCCCTTCACAAACTGAAAAGCTGTACCTGCATCAATTAAATCTATACACGGTATATCATGTTGGCATATATGTCCTATAACATTAACAGCTTCATGACGTTTTAAATCTTTATTGACGATTTGTAATTCATTCATATAGCGACCATATTTTTTATTATCTAAAGTGATCGCACCCCTTGTTCTTGCAACCGTGTTCTCAGGCAATATTTCAGATTGAAACATTTGCCGTCCTTCTTCCGCTCTAATCACATCTCTAGCTTTGTCTTTTCTATTATGAAAAATTCTCCCAATATAACTTTCTAAATGCTTTGTTTCAGATTGCACTTGAAGTGACACGATTCCTTTATGAAAGAAGTTGTTGAATTGATCGATCGTTGTTGTATCGATACCTGTATCCCCTATACAAATATCATCTACTCCTAAAGCTGCTAATTCATGAGCAGCAACTAATGGGTGGCAATATCTATGATCTTCTAATGTAGGTAAGCCTTCATATACCGGACCTCTAAATACGGTACCCGGTACAAAAGCCATAATTGAAATATCCGGGAATGATGTCTTTAATTTTGTGTTTTGTTTTATAAAGTAAGCTTTATCCAGTCCAGTTTCAGGACGAGGATAATAATTATGCGCAACCATAATACGAGACATATCAATATCTTGATCTTTAAGTTCATCCAATAAACTTATCGCATCCGTGCTCGCATTACAGACAATTTTAACTTCACTTAATAAAGAAATAATATCCGGAATCGCTAAAGAAATATCTAACCTTATATAATCAATACCTAAACCTTTTAATACTTCAGGTTGCTTATAAGAAAGCCCAAGATTTTGAAAAGCATGAGGACTCGCATCAGCTATAATCTCAGCTTTATCACCAATAAGTAGCTTCAATTCCTTCAACCTATCAAAATACAATTCCGAATCCTCTTCAGGAATTTGAAGAGAAGTAAACACATACTTGAAACCATGATTGAGCATCGTCTCAATATATAATTCATCAAACGCTTCACCTAAATATACCGAAAAACCTAACATATCAACACACCCTTATTGGAATCGTTTACATTATCTCATTTTTGAAATAATATTTCAATGTTTAAAAGTTTTTGTGTATTTTTGTGAAATGGTGTTACAGAATGTGGGGATAGTAGGTAAATAATGTGTTTATATAGAATAAACTCACATCTTTTGCGATCTTGTGAGTTTACTACTCCTTTAACTCACATGTTTTTCAATCTCGTGTGTTTACTCCGTCTTTAACTCACATGTTTCGCAATCTTGTGAGTTTATTACCTCTTTAACTCACATCTTTTTCAATCTCGTGTGTTTATTCCACCTTTAACTCACATGTTTCTCAATCTTGTGAGTTTATTGCATCTTTAACTCACATCTTTTTCAATCTCGTGTGTTTACTCCGTCTTTAACTCACATCTTTTTCAATCTCGTGTGTTTATTCCACCTTTAACTCACATGTTTCGCAATCTTGTGAGTTTATTACCTCTTTAACTCACATCTTTTTCAATCTCGTGTGTTTACTCCGTCTTTAACTCACATCTTTTATAAATTTTCCTCCCCACCCCAAAAAAAACGCCGGAACTTCTGCTGTTCCGGCGCTTATCCTTATTCTATTATTTCTTATTTATCAAACGTTCTACTAATTGGTTTACTTGTTCGATATTTTTAGTTTGTTGATTCAATATTTCTATAATTTCTTGGTTGTCTGTGTTTGTTTTAATGTCTTCTTGAGTATTATGGTCTTGCTTGTTTCGATGTTGACGCAATGCTTCATATAATACTTCATCTTTATTTGCATCATCTATCTTATCGTACAATGCTTTTGTTTTTGAACTTACTTCTATTGTTGTTGCATTTGTATTGTTTGAACCTGCTTCTTCTGTAACGTGATTATTCTCACTTAATGCATGACCTTCAATATCGATTTTAGGTAAAATTGCATTTAACCAATTTGGAATATACCATGATGCTCTACCAAATAGTTTCGTCAATGCTGGAATAATTGTCATTCTTACAATAAATGCATCGAATAATACTCCGACTGCCAATGCTATACCCATCGATTTAATCATCACATCATCTTGGAATACGAAGCTGATGAATACACTAAACATAATGAGTGCTGCTGCGACAATAACTGGTCCACTTTCTTTAAGACCGACTTTAATGGACTTCGTATTATTCATTGTACGTACATACTCTTCATGTACACGTGACATGAGGAATACTTCGTAATCCATAGCTAAACCAAATAACAGTCCTATTGTGATAACAGGTAAGAATGCTAATAATGGACCTGTTGTATCTACGCCAAACAGGCTACTCATAAAGCCATCTTGCATGATAAGTGTTGTAAATCCTAAAGTTGCTGCTAATGACAATACAAATCCTAGTACTGCTTTTAAAGGAATAATAATTGATCTAAATACAACCATTAATAATATGAAGGCTAATAATATAATAACCCCTGCAAATAACGGTATCGCATCGTTAAGTTTTTCAGACATATCTATATTAATAACACTTTGACCTGATATTTCTGTATCTAAATCATATTTGTCTTTAGCATCTTTATTATAATCTCTTAAATCATGAACTAAATCATATGTTGATTCTGCATTTGGTCCTTTTTCAGGAAGAACAGTCACAAGTGCATAGTCTTGATCTTTGTTCAATTGAGGTGGTGTGACAGTTTCAACATTTTTAATATCGCCTACATCTTTCATCAAATCTTGTAAATCTTTTTGTAATGCTTTAGGATTATCTTTTTTATCAGAAGTATCCACAAGCATGACGATTGGACCATTAAAGCCTTCTCCAAAATCGTCAGAAATTATATCATATGCTTTCTTCTCTGTAGAATCATTTGGTTTCATACCATTATCAGGTATACCTAAACGCATATGTGTCACTGGTAGTGCTGCTGCGATTAAAATAACAAATCCAATGATTAATGCTATCCATGGTTTACCTACTACAAATTTTGACCATGGTGTATCCAAACTTTCATTTGAATGTATTTTACGTTTTTTCGGATGAATTTGTTTGTGGAAGACACTAATCAATGCTGGTAGTAATGTAATGGCACTGAGTACAGCAAAGATAACACTAAGCGCTGATGCAAATCCCATTGTAGCTAAGAAATCAATACCAACTAATGCTAAACCACAGACAGCTATAACAACCGTAACCCCTGCAAAGATAACGGCACTTCCGGCTGTACCTAATGCTAATCCAATTGCTTTAATATGATTTTTCTCAGTCTTAATAATTTGTCTATATCTAAATAAAATAAATAAAGCATAATCAATACCTAACGCTAATCCAATCATAACTGCTAATGATAACGTAACGTTTGGAATATCAAATGAATACGTTAGTAAAGCGATTGTACCAATACTAGAACCAAGTCCGATAACTGCACTTAATATTGGCATGCCCGCTGCAATAAATGATCCGAAAGTTACAAGTAACACTACGAAAGCAATTACGATACCAATAGCTTCAGAAGCGCCACCGATTTCAGTATTCGCAGTTAAAGCATTACCTGTTAATTCAGTTTGAATATCGTCATCATCTTCTAAAGATTTAACAGCATCTTTAACTTTATCAACGGAATCCGATTTAATAGAAGTTTGAGATACTTTATAATTGATATCTGCAAAAGCAGTTGTTTGATCTTTATTAATTTGTTTATTTTTATAAGGATCTGTCACTTCTTTAATATCATCATCTTTATCTTTTACATCTTTTAAAGCTTTTTGAATATCTTGCATAACCTTTTGATCCGTTATGCCTTTTTTATCTTCACTTTTAAAGACAACTCTTATATTTGCCTTTTCACTATCTTGATTAAATTCTTTCTCAATCTTTTCATTCGTATCGATTGATTTAATACCACTCATTGTAATATCGTTGTCAAATGTAGGTTTATTAATCGTTAATGGCGTTACGATTCCAGCTAATAAGATGACCCATATAAATATAGTTAACCACTTATGTTTAGCAATGGAAGAACCCAATTTGTATAAAAAGTTCGCCAAAAATATTTCCTCCCTTAAATCTACTATATAGTTTATGCATACAGTGTATACAACATAACGCTTATACTAACACCTGTAATATTCCCTAAAAAGAGATAAAATCCCAAATGTGTATACTTTGTCTACACTTTTCAAAAATTGTAGAAAAGCTGTTAACAAAACGTTCACATTTGGGATTTCTTATTTCTATATTAATAGTAGAATTAATGCAATAATTGCTGGTCCACCTTGTTTCAAAATAATAGATTTTGAACTTGTAAGGCTACCATATATAGCCGCTAATATAATGAATATTAACAGAACTGCTACAAACTCTTTAGGACTACTTGATAAAAAGGCACCATAAAATAATGATAATGCCAGTAAACCATTATAAATTCCTTGGTTTTTAAGAAGTGTTTGAATATTTTTATCTTTTAACTCTTGTTGCTTTAAATTAAATGTTTCTGCCGTTTTTTTAGAAGTCGTAGCGATTGTTTCTAAATACATAATGTACAAATGTTCAACTGCTACAATCACGACAAAAATCGTTGCTAGAATACTCATCTCTGGTCACCTCTATAGAATGATTTGACTTTCTTTTTCATGAATCATTTCAATAATTTCATTCTTTTCATTCATAACTGCCACTTTCGGTGCATGTGATCTCGCTTCTTCATCTGTTACTTGTACATAGTTCATAATAATAATCACATCATCTACTTGTACAAGTCGTGCAGCAGCACCATTAAGACAAATTTTACCGCTTCCTCTTTCACCTTCAATTACATATGTTTCAAGTCTTGCCCCATTGTTATTATTAACAATCGCAACTTTCTCATTAGGCAAAATATCTACTGCATCTAATATGTCTGCATCTATTGTAATACTACCTACATAATTTAAATTAGCTTCCGTAACTCTAGCACGATGAATCTTCCCGTTCATCATTGTTCTTATCATGAAATTCATCTCCATATATATTTTTATTTTAAATTTATAAATTTTGATACTCGTTATTATCATACAATGATATTTTCATCCGTCAACTATTAAGTTCTTACACTTTTTATTTTATTTATCTTCTACCACGATTATAGATAGTTCAAAAAGAAAACATTTGTATTAAACAACTTTTTGATTTCGCACAAGATAATTATTAATTTATTTGTATAATACAATTATTTTTATAACTTTTCATTTTAATAAAATACATATGATTTTTTACTTATTATATTGCGTAAGTAGTTAATTTTTTGGTATTATTTAGGAGTAAACTATTTACTCTTTGAAAAATTCAACAAGTTTCAGACATTGCAATTTTACATTTTTAAAGATAAGAACAACTAAAAAATTAAACATTAGGAGGATAACATGGAAAACATTATTCATTATGAACTACTAAAAAAGACATCTTTAATAGAATTTTTGATGAAACGCACTTAAAACGCATGGATTTAATCACACTATTCTATCTTAACGAAATCAATGAAGAGGAAGTCTACGTCCGTAAATTACGCAGACTCATGTTTGAACCTTCTTCGTCAGAATTAACAGGGGCATTAAAATCACTCGAAGAACTAAAATACTTCAATAAAGTAAGAGATCCTCAAGATGAGCGTTCTATCATTTTAAAAAATATCAATTATGATGCAATCAAAGAAACATTAGATACTTGTAAAAAAATCACTTACGAAAATTTAGAAAAAATCAACCAAACTTCTAACTAAAGTATTACATATTCATTATTACGCTTAACAAACTGAAACGCCTGGGACATTTACATATCCCAGACGCGTTTTAATGTTTATATTGATTGTTTATCCATAATAAACTTCCATTATTCTGAATTGTGGTAATTAAAATCCGCTAACTTCCATTATTCTGAATTGTGGTAATTAGAATCCGCTAACTTCCATTATTCCGAATTGTGGTAATTAGAGGGACGCCTCTTACGGACATTTCTCGGAATTCTGTCCCTAACAGCACCTACTTCACACTTATTTCTTCTTATATCCGAAGTCTGGTATGTTATTCCAGCGTTTTCTGAAGTAATGTGCGACTGCTTTTGGTCTTCTTTCTCTAGTAAAGATACCTTTACGGTTTCCTTGTACGCGAATGACACCATTACTTGTTTCAAAGTCTGCGAAATTCCATACTTGCTCTCCTACAAAATTAGGACATTGATCAATGATTTCATGGTTTGCTTCGTAATATTTAACTTGGTACTCTTCTGTAAACATAATATCATCTATTGCATGTAAACCAACTACTGTATCTGCTCCGTATTCTGTGAACATGATTGGTTTGTCTGGTTGTTTTTCTAGCCAGCCGTCTAATTCTTGTCGCAATGCTTCTTTTGCCGCTTCTAAATCACCACTTTGTACATACCATCCATAATATCTATTTAGACAAAGAACATCTACTAAGTCTTGCACTTGGCACACGTCTGGTAATGAATTAAGTAATGTCACAATCGTACAAGGTCTATTTTGCGGATCTAGTTCTTTCGCAAGATTTACAAGTGGTTCAAAGTATTCTTTTGCCCCTAATGAAGCAGAGTCTGGTTCGTTTGCAATCGACCACATCACAACACATGCTAAGTTTTTATCTCGAGCAATTAATTCTTTAATCACTTGCTCATGATCTTCTTTCGTTCTAATTTTCTTCCATGTATCTGTATTTTGACTACCGTCTAATGCTGCTGAGAAATTCAAATGCACACCGACTGCTGTTGTTTCATCAATCACGACTACACCTTGTTCATCAGCAAGACGCATCATTTCTTCAGAATATGGGTAATGTGAAGTTCTAAATGAATTGGCACCTATCCATTTCATTAAATTTAAATCTTGAATATTAGAAACTTCATTCAAACCTCTTCCATGATAATAAGTATCTTCATGTTTACCAAATCCTTTAAAGTAGAACGGCTCACCATTAATGAGAAACTGGCCATTTTTCACTTCAATTGATCTTACTCCAAATGGTTCTTCATAATAATCTATGACTTCATCATCAGCTTTAATAGATACTGCTAACGTATATTGATAACCTTCACCTGGCTGCCATAAATGAACATTTTCAATTTCTACCGCACTTTCCGCACCATTTTGAGACGCTACAATATGACCTTCTTGATCAATGATATCCACCTGTATAGATTGATTGCCTGATGCTTTAACCGTATATTCTACTTGTGCATTCTGACCATCTACATGCGGTACGATGACGATATCTTCTATATAATGTTCTTTTGGCGTTGTGTATATTTTGACCGGTCTATGTAAACCTGCATAGTTAAAGAAATCGAAATTAGGTTCATTGACTGCTTTAATATTTCCTTTTGAATCTTTAACTTCTTTAAAATTCCCAACTGGAAGTGTTGAGTCATCAAGAATATTATTGACGATAACTGTTAATCGGTTTTTCCCTTTTTGTACAACATCATTGATTTCAACTTCGAATGGTAAGAATCCACCTCGATGCGACACAACTTTTTGACCGTTCACAAATACTTCCGCTTCATGTGTAGCTGAACCAAATCTGAGCACTTGTCTTTCTTGTTGTAATACGTTAGGAATTGTAAAAGTTGTTTCATAGACCACTTTACCGACATGATTTCTAATAGATGATACAACACCTTGATCGTTATAAGAACCTGGCACTGCCATTTGTAAATCTGTATCAATTTCAGTTGTAACGTCATATTCACCTTTATATTCAATCAATTTAAAAGACCAAATACCTGATAAATCAATCACGTTTCTCGTTTCTGTCATAGTTGGATATAGCATATAACATTCTCCTTTATCTATTTATTATAGTTTTTCAAATAATGCGAGTTCTGAAACAATTCGTTTATGTTTTTTATCTGTAAGCGTATAGAACAGTCCAAATATGATGAGTGCTAATAATACTGCAACGCCTGGCACGATGAAATAAAGTATTTTCAAACCATGTATTGTGCCTGCTGTTTGCTGAACATTCGGTTGATATCCGATAATCGTTAAAGCCATACCAGGAATAAAGCCAGCTAATGCTTGTGACACTTTACGCGCAAAGCTATAACTTGAATAAATAATCCCTTCAGATCTAACACCTGTCTTCCATTGTGAATAATCTACAATATCACTAATAAAGGCCCAAACAACTGTATTCGGTATAACAAGGAAAAATTGAGATATACAGTTAATAACTAAGAATGTTATCACATGTTCACCACTGATTAAGAAGTTTGCCGCTTCAGCAATCGCAAACCCTAAAAGCCCGATAATCGCGGTATATTTCTTACCAAATTTTTTATTAAGAAAAGTTGTTAAGAATAATGCTGGAATTAACGTGATAATATTTAATACACTTACGATACCTACTAAATTCTGTTCGCCTAATACATATTGGAAATAGTACAGTTGTGATTGTTGTTTTAAGAAGAGTGATGTAATACTGAGCAATGTAAATATAATTAAAACGACAAAAGGTCCGTTTTTAAAGAGTCCTTTAAACGCTCTCAATTCACTGCCTTTCTTTTCATTTTCATCTCTTTCAACGATAAATCTTTCTTTAACACCTTTGTAACATAGAATATGAAATATCACACCTATTAGTGCTAAACCACCGATCACGACTGGATAGCCAACAGATACACTATCAAAGAGCGATATCATTGGAATAACGATGATACCTGTTATAAACATCGCACCTTGTGAACCGAAATTTCTAAATACAGATAATTGTGTTCTATCATCTGAATTCAAAGTCATTGAAGCAGATAATGAACCATATGGTATATTCACAACTGAGTATGCAACATTAAATAATAAATATGTCGCAAACGCCCAAATTATTTTACCTTGATCAGAAAAATCAGGTGAAATAAATGAAACAATCGTTAAAAATGCAAGTGGTAAAGTCCCATATAATATAAATGGTCTAAATTTACCTTTTGGACCGATTTTATTTCTAGAATCTACTAATGCGCCAACACCTGTATCGACAAAAGCATCAAAAAGTTTAGCAACTAAAAACACTAAACCTCCGTAAAATGATGAAATACCTAATACATCTGTGTAGAACTTCAGTAAATAAATTAAACCTAAATCAAACATGAGACCATTACCAAAATCTCCGGCACCATATGCCATTTTCTCTCTTAAAGATAGTTTAGGTTTGTTAATATCCTTAAATGTTTCAATTTTTGTTTTCCCTTTATTTGCTTGGTGACTAGTTGTTGTTTTTGCAGTGCTAATAACAACACCCCCTCAATAATTTGAGTAAGCGCTTACATAAATAAACTCGAATCTACGAGTTCATTATAATTCTATTAGCATTCGATGAAAATCATCACACAAAATAACAACGTTGTTACAAAAAATCAAAAACATTCCAAAAGCCTTATATATCAAGGATTATAAGGAACTCATGTTCACACACTACTTAACATAAATTGATACAATAAGTAACATTTTTCTATATCACTCACACGAAAAATCACATATTATAATATCAATATTTCGCTTTTTATAACACAATTACGAACTCAATTATATGAATTTTCAGTTTTTAACGTTTTTCTATAACTTAATGGCGTTTGACCATACACTTTTTTAAACAAACTAATAAAGTAATGAGTATGTTGAAATCCGATATATTCAGCTATTTCTTGTACATTCATATTCGTCTTAATCAACAAGTCTTTTGCGAGGTCTAAACGAATCGCATTAATATATTGAATTACACTTTTACCGACTTCTTGTTTAAATAATCTTGAAAGATATGATGTTGATACACCTAGGTTTTCACAAATATCATCTAGCGAAATGTCTGTATGAATGTATTTATGAATATATTGTACAGCTGATTTAACATGTGCTGAATATTGAATAGCATGAACTTTCTGTGCAGCTTTCGCGTAATTGCAGCAAATTTCTTCTAACAATAATGCTCTTTCTTTATTATCAGACACATTGGCAATCATTCTCGCATGGGATTTGGACATATCATCAATCGTTAAATAATTTACCCCAGCCGCTTCAATTGCTTTTCTACCAAGTGTATTCGTTAAAGTAGCAGCATATAAGAAGTTATCCATTTTAGTACTCAATCTTTCTAAACCTTGAACTTTATCATTTAACTTCCTATTTATTTCTAGTACTTCTTCAACTCTCCCATATTGCATAGCGAGCATCATTTGATTTTCAAGTTTATAGCGCTCCTCTAATTCTTTAAGTAAATAAGTCTTTGAAATTGGTTGTTGAATGATTTGGTCTTGATCTGTTTCATCCATATGTACCTCAACAACATCATAATTTCTTTTTTGTTGATGAACATGGCGACCGACTAATTTAGCAAAGCGAACAATCTGTTGATAATGACCAGTAGAAATCCCAGTTAAATAATGCTTTAATATTTTCAAGTCAGCACTAGAACGCATTTGTTCTTCCAACATATTTAGACATTCCTTCTCTGAAGGTCGCTTTAATACGAACGGACCAAACAAAATAATCTCGTTTATATTATGAAATTTCATCACCATAAAATGAATACCATAACCATTAATCATATGATAAATCTTTTTAGAACTTAGACCCTTTATCCATTTATAAATCTTTCGTTGAAACTTTTTCGATTTCACATTATCAAACGGTGTCGCAAGAACTTTAACAACATCTTCAATATCCTCAACATTAAACACATTTAAATGGATACTCAAAATTTGTTCAGCAACATCCCTATGCCATTGCAATAAAGTCTTCTCCACAATAACACTCCCCCTCAACTAACCATCCTATAGTTATTTTAACGTATAATACGCTTTTGGTGTTTAGTATTGAATTTATAAGGTGGATTGAAAGTGAGTTTGATAAAATAAAAAATCACCTATCATAACCTTTTCAAATCAGGCTATAACAGGCAATTTTTATAGTTATTATTTCTTATTTTCTTTTTCTAATTTATTTGTTTCTGGATTAAAATATGTGAGTTCTTTTTTTCTTAATTTATTAATGTCTTCTGGACTTTGATCATAATTTCCGTTATAAAGTGTTGCTTCCCAACTACCGTACATTGGATTTGGTAAAATAATATATTTTTCTCCAAAGTCTTTTTTATGTTTCTTCACAAATTCATTTCTTGATTTTAATGTATTTTCTTTTGGATCATCAAAATCAAGTATGTTGTCCCCAAATAACATAACTAAATCGTGATTTTTACGTACTTTTGCTCTTCTTTCTTCTTTGCCTTTTTCATTTTCACCTTTTAGTAATATATGATGTTTATCTGATTGTGGCATATCAAGGTCTTTCATATTTTTCAAAGTACCTTTAAAATCTTCTTTTTGGTCTCTATCAGACACATAGAAAATTTCTACCCCTTTTTTATCAGCGTATTGTAAAAATTCTTTAGCGCCATAAACTGGCTTTGCTTTTCCTGCTGCAATCCATTCATGCCAACCTTCAGGAAAAGTCTTATGTTTAAGTGATGCGTATGCTTGATATGGTGAATTATCTAGAACTGTTTCATCTAAATCTAATACAATGGCAGGTTTCTTTTTACCTTTATGGTGCTTTAACTTTTCATCTAATTTATCTTGAGCAGTATTATAACCTTGTAGATATAATGCTTTTGCTTCGGCTGACGTTTGATACCATGCAACACTCATTACATTTTGTTCTGTTAAATCTTTTTTAGTGACTTTATCTTTCTTAACTTCTTTAGTTGCTGTTTGATTAGCTAATGCATAATCAGCATTTGAAACACCTGTTACGCCCCCTAATAATACAACTAAAGCTGAACTTGCAATTAATTTTTTCATACTTTCATCCCCTTTTTATTTTTTCACATCCACTTTACATTTAATTAATATTTATTTCAACCTTCAAAAAAATTCCAGTATAGATTAATTTGAAGTTTCATCTATACTGGAATCCCGTTATATTATTCAGCTTTTTTAAGAATTTCTTTTTTAAGTTTTACTCTAAGTTGTTCTAATGTAAGTGGATCTGTAAACCAATAATCTTCTGCTTTATACGTAATGACTCTATCATTTTTTACAGCGTCTAAGTTTTTCCAAGTTGCTGTTTTCTCAAAATCAAAGTTACCGTATGATGGTTTACTTAAGAAGATATAGTCTCCGGCATAATCTGAAATTTCTTCTTTAGAAATAGATTCATAACCTTTTCCGCCTTTTTTAACTTTAGCTTCATATTCTTTAGTCATTGGCATGCCAAATGCATCATGTACAATGTCTAATCCACGTCCCCATGTACTTTCATATATAAAGATTTCTTTTGAGTCTGGTTCAAATACTGATGCAGTTGAATCGCCAACTTTACTTTGAATCTCTTTTTTATCTTTAGCTGTTTCTTTATTCCACTTGTCGATCCAATCTTTAGCTTTATCTTCTTTACCAGTTAACTTCCCTAACTCTGTTAAAATTTCTTTATGGTTATACTTTGTATAAGTATAAGGAACGGTTGGTGCAATTTTTTGATATTTTTTAAGGTTTTTATCCATTGCATCCACAATAATTAAATCCGGTTTCTGTTTCACTACTTGCTCAACATTCCCATCACCAACAAGTTCTACACCATCTAAATGTGGTTTAATAATAGATGAGTCTTTCGTCCAATCCGGCACAGCAATTGGCTTAATACCTAATTCAATAAAATCCCCTACATAAAAAGCTGTCAAAACAGCAACTTTCTGAGGTTTCTTAGGAACTTGAATCGTCTTCCCGTTCTCTAGTTTGTAATCTTTCATTTCATTCGATTCTGACTTTTTCGTATCATTTGAACTATTTGAGCACGCACTTAGAAGTAAAATACAACTTAACAATCCTATAATAAGCTTTTTCAAATTATGCTTCCCACTTTCTAATTGATATACATTATCAATTATATACACTTTTAAAAAAAATAACCATACACATAAGCAAAAATAGTTAAAAATTTTAAAGATAAGATATACTAGAATTAAATAAATTACGAAGGTGATACATTTAAAAACCAATGTATACTTTACCGGAAAATGAAAACTACATATCATTAAAATACAAACGTCAATTATAAGGAGCGTTATAACGTGAAATTAAGTGTATTAGATCAAGCACCCATTTCTAAAGGAAGTACACCTGAAGAAACATTACAAAATACTATCGCATTGGCACAATGGACTGAATCGTTAGGTTATCACAGATATTGGGTTGCTGAACATCACAATACGAGTGGTCTCGCAAGTTCTTCACCAGAAATCTTAATGACTCAAATTGCTTCTTCAACTGAACATATTCGAGTTGGCTCTGGTGGCATATTATTACCACAATATAATCCTTATAAAATTGCAGAGAATGGTAAGACTTTATCTGCATTATTTCCTAACCGTATCGACTTAGGATTTGGTAATTCACCAGGTGGTTCTCCAATTACACAAAAAGCTTTAACTGATGATCATATTAAACCAATTGAAGACTTTTACAGACAAGCATCTGACTTACAAGGATTCTTGCATAACTCATTACCTAGAGATCATCAATTTAGACTCGTTAAAGCAGGACCACGCATAGACAATCCACCAACAATGTGGTTATTAGGTTTAACCGAGAATGGTGCTAGAAACGCAGCACAACTAGGTATTGGATTTGTATTCGGTCACTTTATAAATCCGAAATATAAAGAAATCGCAATGAAACGCTATTACGAAGACTTTAAACCATCCGTTAATATGAAAGAACCATCAACCATTGTTTGTATTTTTGTAGTATGTGCAGAAACAGACGAAGCAGCAGAACAATTAGCCATATCACAAGACAAATGGTTACTAAACGTAGGTAAAGGATTAGGAACAAAAGTTCAACCACCAGAAGAAATCAATATAGACGATTATACAGAAGAAGAATTAGAACTCATTAAGACGAACCGAAAAAGAAGTATTATAGGTTCACCACAAACAGTGAAAAAACAACTTAATCAACTAGCAGAAGAATATCAAACAGACGAATTTATGATTATCACAAATATTTATGATTTCGAAGCCAAGAAAAAATCATATCAATTACTAGCAGAAGAAATCTTAACTGAAAATGAGATTTGATGGAGATGTGAGAGGATGGGTTGAGATATGAGCGGGGATATACGCGGGGATTTAACTACCATTATTTCGAATTGTGGTAATTAGAATCCGCTAACTTCCATTATTCTGAATTCTGGTAATTAGAATCCGCTAACTTCCATTATTTCGAATTCTGGTAATTAGAACGCTGTATCTTCCATTATTCCGAATTCTGGTAATTAGAACGCGCTAACTTCCATTATTTCGAATTGTGTTAGTTAGAACGCTGTAACTTCCATTATTCTGAATTGTGGTAGTTAGAACGCGCTAACTTCCATTATTCCGAATTGTGGTAATTAGAATCCTCTAACTTCCATTATTTCGAATTCTGGTAATTAGAATCCGCTAACTTCCATTATTTCGAATTCTGGTAATTAGAACGCGCTAACTTCCATTATTCCGAATTCTGGTAATTAGAATACTGTAACTTCCATTTTTCTGAATTCTGGTAATTAGAATGCTGTAACTTCCATTATTCCGAATTGTGGTAGTTAGAATGCTGTATCTTCCATTATTCTGAATTCTGGTAATTAGAACGCGCTAACTTCCATTATTCTGAATTCTGGTAATTAGAATCCGCTAACTACCATTATTTCGAATTCTGGTAATTAGGTGGGCACTCACTTAGAGACATTTCTCAGAATTCTGTCCCTAACAGCACCTCTTACGGACATTTCTCGGAATTCTGTCCCTAACAGCACCTCTTACGGACATTTCTCGGAATTCTGTCCCTAACAACCTAAAATAGTCATCAAAATAGAAGAACCTGAGGCACACGATGTGCCTCAGGTTCTCTTTATCTATTCTAGAATTGTTCTGATAAGATTTTTTGTTCTAAGAAGTTTAGCATATAGTCTGGGCTACCTGTCTTAGCATCTGTACCTGACATTTTGAAGCCGCCGAATGGATGATAACCTACTACTGCTGATGTACAACCTCTGTTCAAGTATAAGTTACCTACGTCATAATCTTCACATGCTTGTCTCCAATGTTCACGATTATTTGTAATGACTGCTCCTGTTAATCCATAATCTGTGTCATTAGCAATTTCTAATAATTCTTCAAAGTTATCGCCTTTAGTGAAGCCAACAACTGGTCCGAAGATTTCTTCTTGCATAATTTGATCACTTGATTTAAGTCCAGAAATGATTGTTGGATGTACGAAATAACCTTTACTGTCGTCAGTCTTACCGCCAACTTCTAACTTACCTTCTTTACTACCAATTTCAATATAATTTTTAATTTTATCGAATTGTTTTTTATTAATGACAGGTCCCATGTATACATCAGAACCGTCTTCTGTATGATTAATTGAAAGTTCTTTTGTTAATGCAATTGATTTTTCTAGAACTTCATCATAAACATCTTTATGCACGATTGCTCTAGAACATGCAGAACATTTTTGACCAGAAAAGCCAAATGCAGAATCTACAATTGCTTTAGCTGCTAAATCAGTATCTGTATTTTCATCTACAATAATTGCATCTTTACCGCCCATTTCAGCGATAACACGTTTTAAGAAGTTTTGTCCTTCTTGAACTTTAGCTGCTCTTTCAAAAATACGTGTACCTGTTGCTCTTGAACCCGTAAATGTTACAAAGTGCGTATCTTTATGATCAACTAAGTAATCACCGATTTCTTTCGGATCACCTGGTACAAAGTTTACAACGCCTTTTGGAAGACCTGCTTCTTCTAAAATTTCCATTAATTTATATGCAATTAATGGTGTATCTTCTGCTGGTTTAAGCAATACTGTATTACCTGTAATAATTGGTGCAACTGTTGTACCTGTCATAATTGCAAATGGGAAGTTCCAAGGTGGAATTGTAACACCAGGACCCATTGGTTTATAAATATATTGGTTATGCTCCCCTTCTCTATCGAAGACTGGCTTACCATTAGCCAACTCCATCATAGAACGCGCATAATATTCAATAAAATCAATACCTTCATTTGTATCTCCATCTGCTTCATTCCATGGTTTACCCGCTTCATAAACCATTAATGCAGAAAGTTCATGTTTTCTTCTGCGAATGATTGCAGAAACTCTAATTAATAATTCGGCTCTTTCTTTATGAGACCATTTTCTCCAAGTCTTATAGGCTTCTTTAGCCGCTTCCATCGCTTGGTCAACTTGTTCTTTAGAAGCTTTTGAAATTGTACCTAGTACTTGTTGGTGGTTTGCTGGATCTACAGATTCAAACTTATCATCTGTATAAATCTTCTCACCATTAATTACTAGAGGAATTTCTTTCCCAAATTCAGATTTAACTTTTATTAATGCATCTTTAAACGCTTGTTGATTCTCTTGATTTGTAAAATCTGTTGCTGGTTCATTGTGAAATTCTACTACCATCCTTCATACCTCCTAAAAATATAAACCTAATAAGAGATAAATACCTCTTATAAAACATTTTACTATTGTATTTTAAAAATTATCAAGTAAAGGGCTTTCATAAAGAAATGATTATTACTCAAAAAGATTATAATCCCTATAACAGCAGTACTTCAGAGCATCACACACAAAAAAATGATGAGACATCACTAGATGCCTCATCTTTACTCGAATAGAGAAATTATACACTTTATTTAATCGCTTGATGAATGTGTTGAATATCTTGTGGCGTTGTTTCACAACACCCACCTACTATTTGGGCGCCTTGCGATATCCACTCTTTAGACTTTTGAGCAAGCAATGCATGATCTCCTTGACCTATCCAAACTTTCTCTACTGGATCAAATGTCTTACCACCATTCGGATAAACAGCTATGACTTGTGGTAATGCCGTCAATCCTTTTTCAATTGCTTTATCAACACTTTCAATCTTTGAACAGTTCACACCAAATACAGGCAGACGCGCTTCATGCTCTTTAATATATTGGCATACCGTCTCAAACTCAGTACCATCAGATAAATTGCCTTCATTATTAACGGTACATGATATCCAGAATGTCATGTCATTTGAATATTGAGGAATGATATGTTCAACAATTGCTTTTATTTCATTAAAGTTAGGCACCGTTTCAAATACAAAATCATATATACCTCTATCAATTAGTGCTTGGATACGTGCTTGATGAAAGTCGATATAATCTTCTATAGATACTTCATATGCCCCAGTGTATTCTGAACCATCACTTAAATATGCGCCGTATGGACCTAAACTACCTACTATAACTTGTTCATCCGTCACAGATGATTTTATTTGTTCGACAGCTACATCAAATAAATGTTCTATTTCTGACGTTTGCATGCCAATCGATTCAAATGTAGCAAAGCTTGCTTGATAAGTACTTGTTAATACAATATCAGCACCTGCATCTGTAAATGCTTGATGCGCTTGTTTCACTTTATGAGGTTCATGAATGATTACTTCACTAGACCATAATGACGAATTCAAATCACATCCATAACCTTCTAATGTTGTGGCTAATCCACCATCTAATACTAAAGTGCGTTCTTGTTTAATTTTATTCAGAAGTCTCAATGATCTGACCGTCCTTTTTATGATATTTTACAAAATAAAATACAATCGCAATAATCGCAAACGGAATACCGAAATATAGTGCTGGTGATTGGTTCGGATCAAAAATCATACCAACACATGACACTAAACAAAGTATAAAGCCAATGATTGGTACACTTTGATGAATTTTCAAGTGTTTATTAGCACGTTTCGCATTGAAATAAGATAAACAAATACTCATCCATACAATTACAACAGCTAAACCTGCTATAGAAACAAGTACGATATATAAAGTATCTGCAGTATAAATACTTGAAAATAATGCCAGTAAACCACCACACATACTAAAAATAGTCGCGCGTATCGGCATTTGATGTTTGTTTAGTTTCTTAAAATATTTAGGGAACATGCCTTCATTTGAAAGACTCCAAACCATTCGACTAGCTGCATACAACCCTGAATTGGCTGCTGATAATAATGCAGTTATAATAACTAAATTCATGATATCTCCAGCATACGGGATACCCATATTTTGAAAGATGACAACAAATGGACTTTCTAAAGATTTCCCTTGATAACTCGGTATGAGAATAGAAATAATAACCATTGTTCCAATGAAGAAAATGATCAATCTCCATAACGTTGCATTAATTGCTTTCGGAATGACTTTTTTAGGATTTTTCGTTTCACCTGCAGCAATACCAATCAGTTCCGTACCACTAAATGCATAGTTAACAGCTAACATCGTTAAGAATACGGCACCTAAACCATTCGGAAATGTTGGATTCGTATATCGTGATTTAATTGTATCTAGACCGTTATAACCACTGTAGTGAATAAGCCCGAATAACGTGAGAGCGCCTAAACAAATAAACAGTATAATCGCTAACACTTTCACTAAAGAAAAGTAAAATTCAACTTCAGCGTAGAATTTCGTAGATACAATATTAAAAGCTAAGACAAGTATAATCGCAATACTTGAAAATATGTATACAGGTACATCGGGTAGCCACTTCTGCATTAAAATACCCACTGCCGTAAATTCTGAACCAAGTGCTACAGTCCATGTTAACCAATAAAACCAAGCGACAATAAATCCTATTGAAGGATGTATATATTTTGAAGCATAAACATGAAATCCGCCTGTCACCGGATGTTCAATCGCTAATTGTCCGAGACATAGCATAACGAGATACACGAGAATAGCACCAACGACATAAGATAACATCGTACCTAACGGACCCGCTTGTTGCAAGGTATAACCAGAACTTAAAAATAACCCCGTCCCAATTACACCACCAAAACTTAATAACATAATATGACGTTGTTTCATATCACGTCTATATGACTGATTTGACACGATATACCTTCTCTCTAAAATTAAAAATATCTTCAATTTTATATCTTTCGAATAATTCAGTCAACTTATAATTTTCTGTAAATATAAAAAAACCTCTGTATAGCATGGTTTTTATACCTTGCTATACAGAAGTTTTAGGTTAGGAGTCTTCGTGCGATACACCTTGATTTCGCACCTTTGCGCACGATATCTCGAAGTCTTCGTGCGATACACCCTGATTTCGCACCTTTGCGCACGATATCTCGGAGTCTTCGTGCGATACACCCTGATTTCGCACCTTTGCGCACGATATCTCAGAGTCTTCGTGCGATACACCCTGATTTCGCACCTTTGCGCACGATATCTCTGTATTATCTCCTTTAGTGTAGACATTAAAAAATTGAAAACACTATAGGAGGTATTTTTATGTATAAAACTAGGCTATCTGCCGAACTCTATAAGGAAATCTTCGATTTACACGAACAGGGCTATTCCTTTCAAAATGTAATTGATAAGTTAAATCTAGATATTAGTGATAGTGTGATTCGATTTAAATATAAAGTGTATAAGCAACATGGTATAACCGCACTTATAAATAAGAATCGAAATAAAATCTATACACGTGAATTTAAAGAAAAAGTTGTTAAAGAATATCTAGAGACTAATAAGACGTATTCAGATCTAGCAGCCTATTACAATATTTCACATCATGCTACTTTAAAAAATTGGGTGGTAAAGTATACTGAAGGAAAGGAAAATAAATCTTATTTTCCATATCTGGAGGTAGACACTATGAATACTAGAAAAACAACATTTGAAGAGAGAATTGAAATAGCTAAATATTGTATTGAAAATAATAGAGACTTTAAAAAGACAGCTGAAAAGTACCAAGTTAACTATTCACAGGTCTATAATTGGGTAAAAAATATGAAAAACATGGCGATATTGGTTTAGTAGATGGTAGAGGTAAAGGAAAACCAATTGAAGCATTAACTATTGAAGAAGAACTCAAATTAAAAATAAAAGCACTTGAACAAAAAAATAAATTTCTTCAAATGGAGAATGAGGTATTAAAAAAGCAGGAAGAAATAGAGAGGCAGTTGATGAATCGAAAGTCAGACAATTAGCAGCATACAAGACGGTTGAAGCTTTAAAAGATAAGTATCCAATCAAATGGATATGCGCCGCACTTGAAATATCGAGAGCGAGTTATTATAAATGGAAAAACAGAGAAGTTTCAGAATCTGAAAGATTCAATAATGAATTGAAAGATGAGATTTTTAGGATTTATCATGAACATGATGGCATATATGGATCTAGAAGAATTTATATTTATTTGAGGTTATACACTAAATTCCAGGTTAATCATAAACGCGTATATAGAATTATGAGGAAGTACGGATTAAAAGCAGTCATTAGAAAAAAGAGAAGGCATTATAAAATTAGTAAACCAGAAATTACTTCTCAAAATATCTTAAATAGAGAGTTTACAACAAGTAAAGTTAATAAGGTCTGGTTAACAGACGTGACAGAATTTAAATTAAAAAATGGATCTAAAGTGTATTTAAGCGCTATTTATGATTTAGGTGCTAAGAAAGTCATCAGTCATGTAGTCTCATCTAAAAACAATAATAAACTTGTATACGATACCTTTAATAAAGCAATAATTAAAAGAAATACCGAAGGCATTATATTTCATAGCGACAGAGGATTCCAATATACGAGTGTACTATTTAGAGAGATGATTAAAAATGCTTCTATGAAGCAAAGCATGTCTCGTGTAGGTAGATGTATTGATAATGGTCCTATGGAAGGTTTTTGGGGGCTTCTCAAATCAGAGGTATTCAAAGACAAACCTCAAACATTCAATGATATAAAACACGCTACAAAGCAAATAAATGAATATATAAAATTTTATAATTCTAAAAGAATTTCATTAAAAATGGCTGCACTTATAAAAGCACAGCCATCAAATTGATTATTTTTTTAGTGTCTACTTGACAGGGTTGTGTTCACTCGGAGTCTTCGTGCGATACACCTTGATTTCGCATCTTTGCGCACGATATCTCGAAGTCTTCGTGCGTTCTCACCGCTTCATCATATACTTTCTAATGCATTTCTTAATTTTTCTTGTATTGTCTCTTTGTCATCTTCTACAGGATTAAATTCAAATTTTTCATCATTTATAAAAATGGTTGGCACGCCTTTAATCCCTCTTTCAAATGTTTCTTGCATAATGGCTAAGGATCGGTCGTCTGCATTTTTTTGTGGTGATAAGCCTAATTCATGTTCCATTTTTCTTTCTATTGTTTCAAAATTCAATGTCCATTCGTCTTGTGTTTCATATAGGTATCGTATTATTTTAAAAGTTTCTTCGGGGTCATCGTAATCCAGATAAATATTCGCAACAGTTCCTTTAAGCAATCTTTGTTTCGTCTTATCAAAATGCTTAACGATATATTGTACTTTATTCTTATTAATATAAGGTTCTAAAACTTCGTCAGCTGCTGCAAAATAATTTAAACAATATGGGCATGCAAAATTAATAAATGCCTCAATTGTTATGTTTGCGTCTTTGCTTCCTACTGTTAAATGTTGGATTTCTGTCATAACGTTTACCTCCTATATGTTGTTATACTTATTTAACCATTTCACAGCCGATAAAGCGAATGATTATATTCAGAATTGTTTATCAATTCTATTTTAATATACAAAAAAACACTCCATAACAAAGTTATGAAGTGTTTAACTAATTGGTTAAATATTAGTTTTTGATAACGTTAACTGCTTGAGGTCCACGTTGTCCTTCTTCGATATCGAAAGTAACTGAAGCACCTTCGTCTAATGATTTGTAACCTTCAGTTTGGATAGATGAGAAATGTACGAATACGTCGTTACCATTTTCTCCTTCGATAAATCCGTAACCTTTTTCTGCGTTAAACCATTTTACTGTACCTTTATTCATAATAAAAGTCCTCCTATTGTGCTTTTGCACGTATATTTGCAATAATCAATCTTCAAACTTAAATGGACTTTATTAACTATGAATAAAACTACCAATTAATTTAATCTCGAAATATCACTTGCTACCCACTATACGCTATAAATGATTGAAAGTAAAGCTTTATGTGAAATTAAACTTTTATTTTACTTTTATCATGCGTTATAACCTATAAATAATACTTGTCTATCACTTTTAAAGATTCATCTAATTCATATATTAATGGTGCACCTGTTTTGATTTCTAAGTTTGAAATTTCATCATCTGGAATATCTTCTAAATACTTAATCAGTGCTCTTAAAGAATTACCATGTGCAGAAACTAAAGTTGTTTGATGGTTTAATAAACTTGTTGAAATATGATCTATCCAATATGGGATGACTCTATCCAATGTATCTTTAAGACTTTCTGTAACTGGCATGATTCTTCTATCTAACATTTCATATCTTCTATCATTCAAGTATTCTTCTCGTAACTTTTCATCCGCTTCCGGCGGTCTTGTATCATAAGAACGTCTCCAAATATGCACTTGTTCTTCACCATATTCTTCTCGTGCTTGATCTTTATTTTTACCTTGAAGTCCACCATAATGACGTTCATTTAAACGCCACGTTTTGTAAACTGGTATCCAAAGTTGGTGAGAATGTTTCAATAATAAATATGTGGTTTCAATTGCTCTTGTTAAAAGTGATGTATATACAACATCTATTTCGATATTTTGTTTTAATAATTTTTCACCTGAGATTCTCGCTTCATTATACCCTTGCTCTGATAACTCTACATCTGCCCAACCTGTAAATAAATTTTTCGCATTCCATTCACTTTGCCCATGTCGACATAAAATTAATTTTGGCATATGATTCGCTCCAATCTTTTAATTGTTAAGTCTATTGAACCACTAATTGCAAACTTTTAAAAATAAAAAGACCGTCCGATAGCATTTCAAAATATACTAATCAGTTCTATAATAAATAAATATCATCATAAAAAGTTCAAAGGATTGAGTTGTCATGATTTATAAATTCATAAAAATCATACTCCAAATATGTATGATCTATTTTATTACCATTCTGGGTAGTTGGATTCAAGACACATTAAACATACCTATTGCAGGTAGTATTATCGGACTTGTGATACTTTTCTTATTATTACAATTTAAAATTATAAAAGAAGAATGGATAAAAGATGGTGCAAATTTATTATTAAGTACGATGATTTTCTTCTTCATCCCTTCAATCGTCGGTGCTATGAATTTGGTTGACCAAATAAACGCACAGTTTATCTTTTTAATTGTATTAGTCATCGCAAGCACATGCATTGTTGCACTCTCTTCAGGATACATAGCTGAGAAAATGTTAAAAAAGAATCATATAGAAGAAAGTGGTGATCAATCATGATGATTAAAGCACTTTTAATGATTCTTTTAACAATTGTCATGTACATATTTGCATTATTTATACAGAAAAAATTCAAGATTGCCATCTTACACCCTGCACTCGTTTCATCCATTGCGATTATATGTGTACTTGTGTTATTTGGATATAATTACAACGACTATATGGTCGGCGGACAATGGATTTATGACTTTTTAAATTGCACAGTTGTATGTTTAGCATATCCACTATATTTATATAGAAAAATGATTGTTCAACATTTCAAAGTCATTATCACAAGTGTATTAGTTGGGATAACGATTAATATTATTTTAATGTTTACGATTTTAAATATATTCGGTTATTCAAAAGAAATGATCGCATCACTGTTGCCTAGATCTATAACAGCAGCAGTCGGTGTACAAGTATCACAACAAATAGGCGGAATAGATAGCTTGGCCGTGTTGTTCATTATAGGTACAGGATTAATAGGAAGTATGTTGGGATCATATCTTATCAAAATAGCCAAATTCCAAACATCCATTGCCAAAGGGCTCACTTATGGCAATGCATCACATGCTATTGGAACAGCCAAAATATTAGAAACCGATATCGAATCAGCAGCTTTCAGTTCAATCGGCATGATTCTAACAGCCTTAATCAGCTCAGTCGTAATACCATTGTTTGTTATATTAGTATATTGAGAATTTAGAGATGAAGAGTATAAAAAGATAGAGGTTGGAATGAGTTTGTAGGTCTGTATGAGGTGCTATGTTGCTTGTTTGGGGTGTCTTGCAACATACGGAGGCTCTATGTTGCTTGTTTGGCCTGTCTTGATAAATACAAGGCGCCTATTTATCTTGTTTGGCCTGTCTTGATAAATACAAGGCGCCTATTTATCTTGTTTGGCCAGTCTTGATAAATACAGAGCCTCTATTTATCTTGTTTCACCTGTCTTGATAAATACAGTGCTCCTATTTATCTTGTTTCGCCAGTCTTGATAAATACAACGCGCCTATTTATCTTGTTTGGCCTGTCTTGATAAATACAGAGCCTCTATTTATCTTGTTTAGGCAGTCTTGATAAATACAGAGCTCCTATTTATCTTGTTTCACCAGTCTTGATAAATACGAGGCGCCTATTTATCTTGTTTGGGCAATCTTGATAAATAAAAAGTAAGAAACCGTCTGAGTGTTTCAGACGGTTTCCTTTATTATTCTAAATTCGCGTGTTTATTTTGCATAAATGTTTCACTTACGTTTAATTGTTCCATTAAATCCATTACGATACTATCTAAATATAATTGAGTGCTTTGTTCGAATAGACTTCCTAGTGGTTGTTCTGACCCTTTTTCATCATATTTAGTACCTGCTGGTAAAACGATCACGTCATCTGCTATTTCAGCGATTGGTGATTGTTCTTTTGTAGAAATTAATATGACATTCGCTCCGATATCTTTTGCTGTTTGTGCGAGTAATTTCAAGTGAGCTGTTGATCCTGAACCGGAGACAATCAATAATTTATCTCCTTCTTGAATAGAAGGTGTACTTGTCTCACCTACTACATAACTTTTCTTACCTAATTGGTTCAATCTCATAGCAAAACTGTTCGCAACAAATGCAGAGCGTCCTTTAGCTGCTACAAACACTGGATCTTCTGACAACAAGCTATTTACGAATTGCTCAGTATCCTTCAAGTCTACTTGATTTAATGTTTGCGTAATTTCATCCAATATTAATTGATAACGGCTCATATTATTTACCTTCAATAATTTCTCTACATAATTTTGCGGCTGCTTTTGGATCGTCTGCGTTAGCAATTCCTCCACCAACAATAATTAAATCTGGATTTTCATCAGCAACTGATTGAATTGTTTCTGGTGTAATACCACCTGCTACTGCTACTTTTGAATTTTTGATAACTGATTTAACTGTACGTAAGCTTTCTAATGGTGATACGCCTTCAGCTTGTAAGTCATATCCAGTATGCACAGCGATATAATCTGCACCTAATGCGTCTAATTCTTTCGCACGTTTTTCTAAATCTTGAACTGCGATCATATCTACTAATAATTCTTTACCATGTTTATGTGCTTCTTCAACTGCACCTTTAATAGAAGCATCTTCTGCTACACCTAAAATTGTTACAATATCTGCACCAAATTTAACAGCTTGGCTTACTTCATAACTAGCAGCATCCATAATTTTTAAGTCAGCTAATACTTGAACATCTTTAACAGATTGACTTAATTTTTCTACTGCACCTAATCCTTCATTAATAACGATAGGTGTACCGATTTCTACTATATCTACATATTCCTCAACTCGTTGCGCTAATTGAGCTGCTTCTTCTTTATTTAATAAATCAATTGCTAATTGTAATTTCATATTAATCTTATCTCCTTTATCCATATTACTTTACACTAATAATTGTGATACAATGTATAAAATTATGCAATACTGACAAATATGTCACTTAGTGAAGAAATGGGGTTGTATCATGGTATTAATTAACTATAAAGAAACGGAATATTATAATTCTAAAGACTTAGCATTATCTGTTATTGGAGGACGTTGGAAAATACCAATCATCTGGCATTTATTACAAGCGTCACCTCTTAGACTGAACGAATTAGAAAAGAAACTACCAGATATTAATCAGCGTATGCTTATTAGACAGTTGAGAGAACTTGAAGATGATCATATCGTAAATCGTACTGTATATCCGGTCGTACCACCTAAAGTTGAATATAGTCTGACACAAATAGGCAAAGATTTAGAACCTGTTGTTAATGGCATTTGTGACTGGGGAGACGAATTTTTAGACTTTTTAAATACAAAAGATAAAGCCTAATCACATATTGCTTTTAATCGCTTCATAGTTTGCTACAATAAAATAAAAAAGGGGTATTTTATGACAACTCAAAAACTTTCACAAGAAGAACAAGCTGAACTGCTTACAACTTTACAAAAGCGATTCGAAAAATTTCCAGAACGTCATAAAAATATAGAATGGTCAGATGTAGAACAGCGACTAAATAAACATCCAGAAAAATTATGGTCCCTTAATCAAATGGAACAAACTGAAGGAGAGCCTGATGTAATAGGATTTGAAGACGATGCTTATATATTCGTAGACTGTTCGAAAGAAAGTCCTAAAGGTCGTAGAAGTGTTTGTTACGATAGAGCAGCATTAGAATCTAGAAAGAAACATAAACCAGAAACAAGTGTAATGGACATGGTTCATGAAATGAACGTTACATTACTTAATGAAGAACAATATAGACATTTACAAACACTCGGTGAATTTGATAAGAAAACATCTAGTTGGATTGAAACACCTGCAAAAATTAGAGACCTTGGCGGTGCATTATTCTGTGATTTACGTTATGACACAGTATTCACTTACCATAATGGCGCTGATTCTTATTATGGCGCAAGAGGTTTCCGAAGCATGTTAAAAATATAAAATAAAGCTTCCTCAATTTGTCTCAAGAAGACAAGTTCAGGAAGCTTTTTCTGTACAATCATTACCTAACCACTTACACCGTATATTCAACCGGTTATGACATAACTACTGACAAATAATGTGATACAACATACTATATAACCAAAGGAGGTTATGCTATGACAGAGCCATTCAACGTTCAACTAAACATCGACACTTCACAAACGACGACGGATATTTCAATCAGAACCTTTGAACAAGAACTTGGTCATAACCTATTAACGTATATTCAACAATTTGAAACATCCAACCATAAAATAGGTATTAAAACTTCACAAGGAACGTCACTTATTTTAAAAGAAGATATCATTTTTGCAGAAGTTTTTGATAAACAACTGAACATTATAACACTCAGTGAAACACTTACAACTCGAATGTCACTCACTGCCTTACAACAAACTTTGCCTAAGCAGAAGTTCGTACAAATTAGTAAATCGTCTATCGTCAACATAGAACAAATCACCAAAGTATCACCGTCATTCTCAGGGAATTTATATGCAACTTTATCCAATAATAAAAAAGTAACCATTTCAAGAAGGTATGTTAAAAATTTAACTGAAATATTAGGTATATAAGGAGGAAAACATTATGAACAAAATCTTTAAATCTATTCTACAAGGTATCGGTATAGGAAGCAGCATTATGCTCATATTTATCGCAATATTTGAAGTAACAATTGACTTCCAAGCAGTATTCAGCGTTTATATATTCGGTGCAATTTGTGGATTTCTACCAATAGTTTATGAAATCGATCAAATACCACTTTTATTCAAACTCATCATTCATTTAGGCGGCAGTATCATTACGTTCTTTATCGTATCAACAATTAATAACTGGATACCATTACAACCAGCACCACTCATTGGCGGACTCACAACCTTCGCACTGATATTCCTCGTTATCTGGTTTGTATTTATGTATCTTAATATTCAACAAAGTAAAAAAATAAATACAAAACTTAAAAAAATGTAAACAAAGACCCTTAAGGTTCTCACCTTAAGGGCCTTATTTTCCGTTTTTACATGTTTTACTGAAATATCTGAAATTCACACGATATAAATTCCTTATCACACAAAGCGTGTAATCAATACTAAAATATATTATCTATTCATATCTTCTAAACTCATAATCGATTTCCCCATTGATTATGAAAACTTCTCTTATTTAGTGCTTAAAATCTTATAAAGTATAATTTTAGCGCCATGAAAAATTTATAAACCTAAAACTCCCCAAAACATTCTTTGAATCATTTAAATCCCTCTAAAATTCTTTATAACCTATAATAACCCTTTCAAAAAGAGAAAACGTACAATATCACATTAAAATTAAGCTTAACTACAATTATAATCAATTAATAAACTGTGCTATGAACAAATATGTGTAATGCTTTAAACAAAATGTACTACCTATGTGCCAATCGCATCTTCAAAGTGACGATTCAAATATAAACAAATTTCATTTATCGTATCAATCGTCTCACCAAACAAAGCAGAACTTCGTTTGAGAACCTTAAAGTGCTTTTGGTCTTCCTCCAGCCTCACGCATGCAAATATAAAAATTGAATTGAAAAATTCAGTCTGATCAGTAAGAGACTCTCCATATCTCTCGTCCAAATCATCCAAAATATCATCCAAACTTATATCTTTCGGAATCGCCAGTTCCTCCACTCTATGCATACCAATCTTACCTTCAGTAATAAAACCTTGAATGTCGTAAAATTCAAATTTAATGATATTGCACATCTTAACCTCCTTTCCTTGGGGTTGTTATAGGTTATACTCTTATTATATTCAGGACTCATTTAATGTCAACTATTTTCTATTCTTTTTTTATACAAATTCTTTAAAATACAATGAAACGCCGTTAAATCAACGTTTTATAAGCCATAAATTTTAAAAATGTCTCAAAATAAGTAGTTCAAAATCGTAAAATTTTCAAAAAAATTTATTAGACATAATTTAAGTAATAGTAATATTTAAGACACTTTAAACTTCAAAAAATGTAATATAAAAATTAAATTTTTCTCAAAAAAAGTGAAAGAAAAACAAAAAAATCTGCAAAAAATCGACAAAAAAAGACACGACGTAAAAAGTCGTGTCTTGGATTAGAATAATTTTAAAATGGCACCATCTTTAATTGGGACAATATAAACTTATTCAGATCATAATAATAATCCTCATATTTTTGATTTAATTCATATCCATCCCAATTTTCATAAAATGATTCTTCAACAATAAGTTTCATACCACCATTTGAATACTCTTCTATAATTGTTTTTATTTTACCCTTATTATCATCATCTATTAGTGATTCTAACTCGTTTGATAATTCTGGATCAGTAAATGCTAGATTTAATAATAAATTTTCTTCCATTGGTGTTAAATATGTACTTCGTGTTTCTTTACCTTTCTTTTCAAGCTGTACTCTTGAAGCATTTTTAAATCCAATTGATGCTGCTAAAATAAATAAATGCTTAGTTTCAAATTTCTTTTCTTGTTTTAATTTAGCAAAAGTTTCGTACACGCTTGAATACTTTTCATCAGCATAAAACAGTAATTGATTATCTCTTAAAATCCCCATCTAGTATCCTCCTCTTGTAGCCATTTTTTCATCAATTGAAACATATTCAATTTCAGAATGATGTACATCAATTTGATTAATTCTGTACCAACTTCCTAGTCTATTTGTACGCTTAAATACTCTCTCTTCACTTGGTGTTAATTCTGTATCTGTGACTAATAATATCCATTGTCCTGTTAAATCTGGAATCTTCTCAATTAAATTATCTCTGTTCATACCACTAAGTCTGTTAAATGGCGAATCCATGAATAAAGGATAATCTATTTTTTCACCAGAATTTTCTCTTGCTGCAATCTTAGCTAAGGCAGTAATAAATGATAATGCTAAAATTTGTCTCTGACCTTGTGATATATCTTGAGTAATCTTATATTCATTTCTATTAATAGCACCAATTTCAAAGTTTTTATCTATTGTAACTTTATCAATAATGTTTATATCTTTAGGATCTATTAAAGTTTTAAAGATTTCTGTAGTATAAGTACCAATTAAGGAACGTACATCATTACTAAAAGTATCAGATATCTTTTTCAGTTCTTCTTCAAGTTTATACATTAATTTTAATTTTTGTTTTTCAATTGTATATTTACTTTCTTTATCAATAAGTTCTTGGTACTGATCTTTTATTTCCTTCAATTCCATTTCTAAGTTATTAAGTTTATCTTTATTTTTTTCTAATTGGACTGTCATATCAATTTTCTTATTAGTATCTTGATCTATCATTGTTTGAATAGTTGATAAATCTACAGTATTTCTTGCTTGTTCAGCAATATCATTTTCTAAATCTTTAATTTGAATATTTGTTTTATCAATTTTTTCAATTGTTTCTTTATATTTCTTGATTAGACTCTCTAAATCTTTTGTATCACCTTCAAATTGTGGCTCTTTATCTTCAATTAAGCTTAATAATCTTCTAGCAACATCATATGTTTCTGAATTATTCTGTTCTTGTATTAATATTTCAATATGATCTCGAGCAGTATGATTATCACTTAAGTTATTTGCACAAATTATACATTCATTATCTGTAATGGATTTTTCAAGTATTTCTCTTGGAATACTAATTTTTCTATCACCTAAAAAATTCTCTAAAAATAATTTGTTAGTTTTAAAAATATCTCTTGCTAGTAAATAAGGCATACTAGAAAATGACAAATTAAACAACTGAGATTTCAAACTTTCAAGCTGTTGATTTAAAGTTAATAGAACCGATTTTTTGTCTTCAATTCTATCTCTTTTTTCTATAATATTTTTATTTTTATCTAATGTTATATTATGATTTGCAATTGACTCATCAATTGAAGATATTTCTTCATTAATTTTATTATTTGTTTGGTTTAGTTCTTCGATTTCTAAATCTATATCATTAATTTTTTTAGATAAAACTGTTACATTACCATCAGAAGAAGAACTAGTTAATTTATAGTTTAATATCTTACTTTCATCTTTTAATACCTTTTTAGCAAAATTTATTTTGTCTATTTGTAAGAGATTAAATATAGCATTTTTTACTTCTGACCTTACCTTGTTATCAGATTTAGCTAATGTATCAATTTTTTCTGCATCAAAGAGAAAGAAGTCTTTAATTTTTTCATTCATAATTTTATTGATTTTCAAACTTATCTCTTGCTTATCTTTTAAATAATCAGGCATAACATTTCCTGTTTCTGGATCTATTTGCGTTAAAGATACTGATTTTTCCCGTTCTGTTATAATTGAAGGTGATTGTTTAAAAGCACTAATTTTTCTACTTATTTCATATACAATATTTTCATGTTCAAACCTTAAAGTAACTGTTGCTTCACCAGTCCCTGAACTATTCTCATTCAAATATTTAAAATTAGTTAAATGGATCTTATCATTACCAGTATCTTGAGAAATTTTAGTAGACCCAAATAGCACAAACATAATTGCCCTATATATACCTGTCTTACCTTTACCATTTTCCCCAAATAAAATTGTTGTATTACGAGTACCTTCATAAGCGAAATCAACAGTTTGTTTACCATAATATTGTCTAAAATTATTAAGTTCTAATCTAATTAACTTCATCTTTATGTTCCCCTTTAACATATTTATTTATATTGTTTTCAAACCTATTAATTGCTGATTTTTCTTCTGAAACTGTATCAGAATTTGCTAAATCCTCTAAGAATGGTCTTAATAAATCTTCATACTCTTTGTCTAATTCTGCCAAATGCTTGCTCAATTCATTATTTAATGTTGCCATTTTCAAACATCTCCTTCATTTCTTTATATACTTCCCAAGGTTTTTTATACATTAAATGCGACAAATTATAGTCATTCAAAATATTCCCCATATAAAGTTTTGTTTTACTATAATTTAATGCACTGTTACTAAATTCAGTAAATCTAGGTAATTCTTTAGAAGCAATTTTATTAAAGTCATCAAAAGGTAAGCCTAATGGAAGAACAATATAATCATGTAATTTTGCATACCTTTTACCAGTATGCTTTCTTAGAATTCTACCTCTTCTTTGAATAAATTCTTTTGGATTCGAAGTACTAGCTAAAAAGTATGCACTTCTAGTTGCTGGTATATCAACACCCTCATCTAAACATCTAATAGCTACTAATACTTGAATCTGTCCTTCATCAAACATTTTTAGTAATTTTTCTCGTTCTTTATTTTTTATTTCAGAATTAAATTTACTAACTTTTAACCCTAATTCATATAATTTTTTTACTATAATATCTATTTCTCCAGGAGCACAATATACAAGTGTATGCTTTAAATTAGGTAAATCCTCTTCTTTAATATCTTGTATAAACTGAGGAATTTTATTTTCTGCTTTATAAATTAAATTTGCACGTTTTGAATAAAGCCTCTCCAATTTTTCTTTTTCCTCATCGGAATCCTTTTTTAATAAGTTAAATATTTGCATACTAATTTTGTTGTACTCCGACATCTCTTTTTCACTAAAATTAACGATATGAGGATAATATTCATAAGGTGTGAGTTTATCATTTTCAATTGCTTGATCAAGATCATATTGATATACAACATCACCAACTGAATTTTTTATAAAAAATGTACCTTCTTCATCCCACCATCTATCCGGTGTTGCCGACAAACCTAATCTTCCATTAAATTTATCGAAAGGAAAATCTCTATATCCGTTATATGTTAAAGAATGACATTCGTCACATATCAATAAAGATGGTCCTATCATGCGGTTGAATATATTTTTAAAACCAACTGATGATGCAGTTTTATAAGTCGTTAAAAAAACTTGTTCATCAATTAAACCTAGATTATATTCTTGTACAATTTTTTTAGCTTTATTAAACCATGTTTGTTTAGAATTCATACATTTTAGAACATCTATATCTAAAATACTTTCAACATCTTTTGACCATTGTTCTATAAGATGTTGAAATGGAACAATAATTATTATGAGAGCGCGTTGTTGGTTCTTTTTAAACCTTTTTGCGGCTAATAAACTTGTTATTGTTTTTCCGGTGCCTGTTGCCATTTCTAAAATTCCAATATTCTGATTATTAATCCAATTATTTATTGCTATTTTTTGATAGTCTCTTTCTTCAACTTTATCAGTTTTTTGTTTCTCGCTCTTCGATGTGTATAAATTATATTTTTCAATATCTTTTCTATAGGAAATTAACTCCCTATTAATTGAATCAGGCATATCCATAACTTCTAATTCTCTTGTTCTGTTATGCCAAAGATTATCAAAGTCACTTTTTGAATTTTCAATTCTATGTATATCTCTGATGTCAGAGTATACATCAATTTTTTCAAAATTTTCACGTAAACCATAATATGTTTCATTTGCAGATCCAGAAAAGGCTATCGAATAACCAGTTTCATCTGTAAAAACACCAAATTTTTCATGATAAATAGCATTTCCTTTAGTAAAAGCTATCTTAAATTCTAATTGCTCTTTAAATATTAACCACGAAATAACATTCAATGTATCGTCTTCAATTGTTTTATAACCTAATTTAATTTCTTTTAATAAATTCTCTTCAATTATTTCTTCTTTTGCTATATGGCCTTTTTCAATAGCTTCTATATCATCTTCCGATAATTTAGGATTAGCAACTATTCGTATTTTCCCTCCATTTTCTAAAAATACTTCTAATCCTCTAGCTAATAATTTAAAGCTTTCACTCGTAAAATAACCTGATGCACGATCATATGAAACTGAATTTTTTAAACAAGGATAATAAAAATCTTCATATATATTACTATCACTCGACCTATATTGTAATTTAAAGTCTAAATTATTTAACATATTAAATTTCTCCTCTTTCAAAGGTAAAATAACCAATGTCATCAAAATTTAATCTACCTAAATTTAAAATAACGTAATATAATCTATCAGCTTTTATATTAACTAGTAATTTGCTTTTTAAATAATTTAAAAACACATTACTTTCATAAGCATCTCTATAATTATTTTCAAGCTCGTAATAGATAACATCTTCATATGTTTTAAATTCTTTCGACACAATAGGCAACTCGTATTTTGAACCTTGATATGCTTCGATTAGTGAATAACCATTAATTTCAAGAAGGTATGCAATTAAATTAGGTGTTAATCGATTTAATTCTTCATAGTTTATATCAATTTGTTCTAAATCGTTTTTATTAAGATATATCTTATCTTGGAGAAGTTTATCTGCTTTTTTCTTAACCTCTTGTAAAATATCTTCATCAAATACAGTATCTTTCAGATTTAAAAATAGATCATTATCGTATGGTGCTATTTTATTGTCTTCTATTAGATTATCTCTAGTCTGATAATATTTTTGCCTTGAATATCCTTTGTAAACGATACACTCTTCTAATTCTTTATTTGAGAATATATTTGGTAATTCATTCGTAATTACATCTTCGATTTTTCTAATTTTACTATCTTTAACATATAAAAATTGTTTTTGACCTCTGATATTGTCTAATTTAGACTTTATAAACTGTGAAAAACCATATAAATTATCTATATGATATTTCTCAAGTAAAGGTTTATATTTATCATCTAATGACATATCCATAAATAGATCTACTGTATAGATATATTCTTTGTTAAATTCATTTTTAATTAAATCGATGACTTCTTCAAAAAATGGTTCATCTTCAATTCCTTTGACTGATACGACATCATTAAATCCATTAATAAGAATATCATTCATCCTCGCAATTAATTGCTCTAATTTTGTATTACTCCATTTCAAATCATTTAATAAAGTTTTTACATTCGCTGGGCTATTTTTTTCTATATATTTCATTAAAATTTCTTCGGAAGATAGTGACTTTGCGTCTTTTTCATAAATATATAATGTATTTTGATAACCAATTTTATATTCATCTTCATAAAAGTTCTTAATAATAGAATAAAGATGTGTATATGAATTAACCTTATTATCAATCATTAATGTATGATTATTATTAAAAATATCTCTTGGATCAACGTATGGATAATTAGTTAATCCTTCATCGATAATCTCTTTAAGTTGACTAATAAACTGCTTATCTACTTCACTAAAATCATCATACTTATAAGTGTTTCTATCCACTAAAATTACATTTTCTGCACTTGCTACCCTACTAAATAAACTCCTTTGATTAGAAGTTATCTCCATTCCTAACATGGACTTTATTAAATTTTTTACTTTAATAAATCCATCTTCGTTATTAGTAATAATTTCATTTCTGTTATTATCAAAAATATATTCAATCGCTCTAACAATACTTATACTATTCTGCACAAATTTATCTTCTGCAAAGATATAGTTAAATTCATTAAATATAAATTTAAGTATTTCGAACTCAGTTTTATCAATAAATGGAATTTCATTTATTTTAATAACGAGTGTGTCATCATTCAGTTTTGAACTCACATAATCTTTTATTCTACTGTAATGCGTCTTTAATAAAATAATATCTAGTTCATCTATAATAATAAATTTTTCACTTTTCTCTAATATTAGCTTTATTAAATAATTAGATTCTTTTATATTTAAAACATTTTCCAATTCATCTATATGTACTTGATTATTCTTTGTGAATAATAATAATAATAAAGTTTCAATTGTATTGTGTATTCCGTTAGAGATGATATTCTTTCGTACTTTTTCTTGAATTTGTCTAACTCTTTCTCTAGTTACTCCAATGTTAATTCCTATTTCACCTAACGTTTCCCCACGCGCTCTACCACTTATAACTTTTTTCTGATTATCATTTAAAGATTGGTCAATAAATGTTTTTATTTCTGAAACTTTAAAGACTTTTTCTATATAATCTATAATTATTTCTATCAATGTATAATCCTCTAACTGATTACCAAGTTCATATATATACCTTTTATCATCACGAAAAAGATTAGAAATTTTAGTTATTTTTACAAATTCATTAATTCTATAGTGACTTATCAACTTATAATTCATATGATTTTTTAAATTTGTCAAGCTTTCATTCATTTTTTTATAGTAATTATCCAAATTAACATTATTATCTTTACTATTACTACTTAAACGTTCAATCAAATTTAATCCATATTTATATGGTTCATCTTTTTGTAAGTTTTCTTCACTAAAGTAAATATTTATAAAATCAGCATAATTAATATTATTTTCTTCTAAAGTATATCTAAGCTCATTATTGAAAATATCACGATAGTCTTGTCCGCCTGGTTTTATCATGTTATTTAGTTCAAAGTATTCATATAGCTTTTTTATATAAGTCTTACTTACTTTCTCTCTTTTCTTATAATCTTCTATGAGCATCTTAAATGATCTATAATTTTTGTTTTTTTGATATTTACAAAAATTTTTAAAGTGATCGAACTCATCTCCAAAAATTAATTTATCCATATCATATCCAAATCCATTTACATAGGTTAAAACCTTTTTCTTGGATTTTATATTTGAACTATACACTAACTCAAATCCACTACTTAAAAGCTCTCTTTTAAAATATTCTCTTTTTTCTTTGGGAATATATTTATAAAAGCCTTCTAACGGCATATAGTTAAAAAAAAGATCTGAATTAATATTATGGTCCGAAATAAGATTAGATAATGAGAACATATTCAACGATAGCGATTCAAACCTTTTCTTATCGTCTTCAACATATATATATGGATATAAATTATATTCAATTTTATGAAATAAATTAGTATTCCATTCCCCTTTAAAACTGATTCCCCTAATATAAAGCTCTTTCAAAAACAAATTAAAATCACGTTGATCATCTATGTATAATTTTCTTAAGTTAACGATCAAATCATCACAATAATATTTTTTCATAAGTTGGCTGTGCGTTTCTACTTTCTTTAAATCTGTATAATGAGGTATATCGACAATCTGAGACATTTAATCCTCCTTAGATCTATATAAATAAATTAAAATAATCTTTATCTACATTTTATACAATTATACTACATTTACAAGAAAATGTTTTGAAATATTACGTTAATAATTTCATATTAAATATATTTCTTTATTTTATTAGACTTATAATTTTTTTTGCTTATTAATACTTTATTTTTACTGTGTTATATTTTTAATTTATCCTTATCCCCCCCATACACAAAAAAACCCAACATGACTTTAATGTCATGCTGGGTTTATAACTTCCGCTTCTACCTCATTATCAAAGTGATAACCGATTGTATATGTTGTGACTGTGTTTTCTAATATAGGGCTTTCGCTATCTTCTCTGTTATGTCGTACGTTCTTATGTGCTTCTTTGAATACGTCTGATTTTAACCAGTTTTTGAAGCTTTGTTCTGATTCCCAGATTGTAAGTATTTTTACTTCGTCGTATTCTTCGAGGTTGTTTGTTTTTGTTACATACATTTTCTTGAATCCTTCGATTGTTTCGATACCTTGTCTCATATAGAATCTTTCTATTGTTTCGTCTGCTGTTCCTTTATAGAGTTGTAATTTATTTTCTGCCATAAACATGTTATTTCCTCTTTTCTATTTTATACTTTTACGAGTTTGGCTACGACGACGATTCGTCCTGATGTGAGTGAGTATGGGTCTTCACATGTTGAAAGTGTGACGATCTTGTCGTCTTTATTAATTTCTGTTGTTGTTGAGATTTGTGATTTTTTTAATGTTTGTTCTAGAAATTGTTCATATGTTGCTTTGTCTTTAAAGTCTGTTTGTATGTAATTATCTTTTGTTGTCGTTTCATATGCGCTAATGACTTCTAATTGATATTTACCGTATTGTGTATCGTACTGGATTGTTTTGTGTTGATTATAAAATGATTGATCTAAATATTTTTCTACGACGTCAAACATGGTGTTATCTCCTACGTGATGTCCATATATGACGGTATTCATTTTATCGTGCTTTGGTGTATTACGATAATCCATAAAGATACTACCTTTTCTACTTTCTTGTTGTTCAAAGTCTTTCTTTAAGTAGTCTTTGTTGTCTTTAGATTGTAGTATCGGATAGTTCAATGATGTGCCTTCTAGATGTATCCATCCTATGATATCTTTGTTGATGTTACTGAGTTGTTTGAATTGTGGTCGCACGGTATTGGTGTTTGTCATTTGTGTATAATTTTGTTGTAAATGAATGTAGCGTTCTTCCGCTTCTTTATCTTCTTGCTTATTGTGAAACATGACATATCCAGACCATATGATGACAGCGACTAATGCTATTTGAATGATTTTAATGATGATTTTCATGAGGCGTCCTACCCTTTCTCTTACAAATCAACATGCCACATTCTGGGTCATGGATGATTTTCGCATCGATATTATATACGCGTGAAATAAAGGATTCTGTTACGACTTCTTCTGGAGGTCCTTGGATGACTTGATTGTTATGTATACATACGATTTCATCGCTATATTCTATCGCTTGGTTAATATCATGTAACACCATAATAATGGTGATATTAAAGTTCTCTTTAAGCGATCGGATAATGTCCAACACTTGATATTGATAGTTTAAATCTAAGTAAGTCGTTGGTTCATCTAGCAACATATATTGTGGTTCTTGCGCAAGTGACATTGCGATATACACACGTTGTAATTCTCCGCCTGACAATTCACTAATGGGTTTATCTTGAAAGTCTTCTAATTCTAGTTGATGTAACACATGCTGAATGACTTCTTCTTGTTTGATATCTTTCTTCAATATGGATTGGTAACTATATCTTCCACATTGTACGACTTCTTTTACTGTAAAATCTTCTGGCGCACGGTTAGTTTGATGTACGGTTGCTAACTGCCTTGCTAACGTCTTTCTATTTAATGATGAAATAGCTTGATTATCTATGTAAACAATACCTTCACTCGGTTCTAAATTACGTGATAATATTTGTAACAATGTTGATTTACCTGATCCATTAGGTCCGATGATAGTTGTAACGGCGTGCTTTTTGAGTTGTATGTTTAACGATTTAAAAATATGCTTTCGCTGATATTTGAAACTAACGTTCTCTGTTCGCATGGACATACGCTCCTTTACAAATAAGGTAAATCAAGAATGGCCCACCTACTACAGTTGTTATCGTACTCGCTGGTATTTCTAAAGGTGGCGCTATTGTTCGACCTGCTGTGTCTGCTAATAATACGAGCCAGGCGCCAAATATAATGGAATAAGGTATGACCTTTTTATAATTCGTTCCAACGATACGTCTTATAATATGTGGCACGATTAAGCCTACAAAAGCTAATTGACCAACGATAGCTGTTGCACTACTTGCTAAAAATACAGCAACTAAACCGACGATGAGGCGGTATTTCGTAATATTAAAACCAATATTATGCGCTTGTTTATCTTCGAATGATAACAAGTTCACTTTGTTTACTAACATGAGTGCGAATATAATCCCTATTGTTGAAGTGACGGCGATTATATAAACATCTTGCCATACTTTCATCGTTAAACCTGTTGGTAACTGCATAACAGGACTCATAGATAAAAGTTCTATTACACCATTTAACATGGCGTATATCGCAACACCTACTAATATGAGTCTAATCGGTGTTATGTGATAACGTGATACTAATAGGAATAATATAAGAAACGGTATAACCCCACCAATAAAGACGAATATCGGTAAATAGAAATACAAGGTAGGTAAAAATATAAGTATGACACCTCGTGCAACAAGTGCACCAGATGTCACACCAATAATATTCGCTTCAGCTAGAGGATTTTGTAATACCGCTTGTAGCAAAGCCCCTGATACACTCAGAGCAGCTCCAACAAATAACGCGATGAATATTCTTGGCATGCGTAAATCAATAACTGCATCTACTTGAGGTTCAGTACCTGTTGTGAGTTTCGTGATGATTTGTTCTATACTTAAAGGTAACTTCCCACTTACAAGCGATATATAAATTGTTATGACAAGCATACATAACATGATCCAGAACGTGAGTCGCGAATATTTTTTCATGTTTTAACCTCTTTACTTATTATATAAAATGTCATAAAGCTGTACTAACGCATCGTCAGCTTTAATACTTGCTGTTATGCCAAATGGTATTTCTTCTAAATCATAAACTCTATTATTTTTAACTGCGTCAAAGTGTTTCCATATATCATTTGTACTAAACTCTTTCTTAAACATTTCTTTTACTTGATCTGGAAAACCATGTGGCAATCTTAAAATAATATCAGGATTAACTTTATAAAGTTCTTCAGTATTAGAAGATAAATAAGCTCTTGATTCATTTTGTATAACATTCTCTCCTCCAGCAATTTTCACTAAATCACCTATATAAGAGTGTTCTGTTGCTACAAGATAACTACCAGGTACACCCATAAGAATTAGTACTTTAGGGCGTTCTTTGCCTTGAATCTTAGCTTTAATTTCAGCTTCGGCATTTTCAAACTTTTTATTAAGTTTTTTAGCCTGTTCTTTACGGTTGAACGTATTACCCATTTCAGTGATAGATTTCTTCAAACCATTTAAACTGTCGTAATCATAATAAGTACCTTTCATTTTAAGTTGTTCAAACACAGGATCCATCTCAGATTTAATTGTTGTAACCGTTAATACATGTGTTGGATTAAGTGATTTCACAACTTCAACATTTGGTTTTTTAGGCTGACCAATTTCAGGTACATCTTTATATCGTTTCGGTAAATCTTTATAAGTTGTCGGTTTACCTACGATATCTAAATCTAATGCATCTAAAGTTTCCGTTAAAGCTACAGTAGTTGGTACGATTCTGAATTCTTCTTTCTTCTGTTTACTTGCAGGTTCTGATGATTTACTAAAGTTGATGTTACAAGCCGCAAGCAGACAGCTACATATAAGTATTAAACTTAATAGCGATTTGATCTTCATTTAGATGCTCGCTTCTTACCTAAGAAGAATGAACCAGCTAATAACAATACTGCACCACTGAAGATAAGTGCATATGTCATCGCATCTCCACTGCTACTTGTTGAAGGATTAACGAGTTTCATGTTTGTTGAACCATCTGCGTTACGATCGAAACTTGGATTAGCTTTATCTGCAGTTGTAGAACTTGTTGCATTGTTACCACTTGTCACAGCTTGATTTGCAGGTGTGGCAGGTGATGAACTATGACTTGTTGAACTATTTGCTCCAGATGAAGCATTCGAAGATTCGGCTTTTTGGTCATCTGATTGTGTTGTCTGATTGTTTTGAACATTATTAGAATCATGACCTTTAGTGTCATCATCTTTACTTGGTGTGCTGACAGGTTGTTGTTGTTCATCACTTGTGTCTGTATTTCCGTTGCCAGATGCCGCTTCTTTATCAAATTCAATTCGTGTTGTGTAATGATTGTCGTAATTAATTGCTGGTACAACAATGTGCACTTTAGATGTTAATACTTTTAAATCTTTCGGCTTTTCAAAGCGAATGATTTTTGTATCTGCAGATTGATCTTCTGACACGGTTGTGACATTTAATTTTTTATCATGATCGAATAATTCAAACGACTTCCAATATGAAGCTGATTTCAATGTTAATTCAACATATTGTTTACCATTTTCTTCAACAATACGTGCAGGTTTCACCATATATTGGTCCATATAAGATATTTCACTTGAACCATTTTTATAGACCATGTAACCTAACGTTGAAGTTGCTTTTTCTTGTTGAGTTGATCCTTGGTTGGAGCCAGACGGATTTTTAACTTTATCAGGAATTGGCACTTCTTTTTTTGTTATCGGCTTATTATCATTCTTAGGTGTTTCGTTCTTTGATGTATCCTTCTTAGGTGATTCATTCTTTGATGTATCTTGCTTTGGAAGTTCTGTTTGTGGTTTCTCATGATTCGTATCCTTGGCAGGTGCTTGTTGTGTATCTTCATTATTCTGCGTTGTATTATCCTGCTTTTGGTCAGTCGTTGATTGGTTTGAATCATCTTTTGCTTTATCGTTTGAATCTACTTTTCCTGTATCTTGTTGATTTGAATTCTGAGTTGTCGGTGCACTAGGAATAACTTCTTTAAAATTTACATGAGTTGTATATTTGTTGTCATAATTGATTGCCGGTACAACAATATGAACTTTTGAAGTAAGCGATTGGCTACCTGGTTTAACTTTAAACTTAATGACTTTAGTATCAGCTTGATGATCTTCTTTAACTGTTTGAATGGCTATTGCGCCTGATTCATCATACAGTTCAAATGACTTCCAATAAGAAGCACTTTTCAAAGTCATCTCAACATACGTTTCCCCATTCTCAAAATATACCTTTGCTGGTTTCACCATATATTGATCCATATATGAGACTTCATTTGATTTATCTTTATTTACAACAAAATCAATTGTCTTACTTTCCACTGCTGATGCTTGTTCTTCTGCTGCTTCAACTTTTTTCATTGTTGTATGACTAAGCGGTTCATAAGTGTTGAATGAAAGAGTTGAGAATAATAAAGAAAACGCTAATAGTGACTTAACATTTTTCTTCATTAATTATGACCTCTTTTCAATTTTTTATTGAACATAAACGTAACGATTAATAACATACCCGCAACAATTGGAAGGACTGTGATCATTACTGGTGTGCCTGCGCTCGTTTGAGGATTTTTCACATCTTGTGAAGTTGTAGAAGTAGTAGAACCACTAGATGGTGTACTACTATCTGAACTAGTTGATGCTGCTGTTGTTGAATCTTTTGAAGCATCACTAGATGAATCTGCTGCAGCCTGTCCAGAAGGTTCTTTCACGTCAAATGTGATTTTATATTTGTTATCGTATAAGAACGGTTTACCATCGACTTTTTCATTGATATAAACATCAATTGTTCCAGCAAGTTGTCCAGATGTAGAATTCACTTTAAAGCTAGACGTTCTAACGTCTGAACCTTTATCTTCACTTACGATACTTTCAGCAGAACCATCAACTGTAATTCCTTTGATCCAATGACTGTGATTCATCGTTAATTGAAGTTGCTTTTCACCATTCTTAACAACTAACTTACCTGGTTTATTAAAATAATCATTTGCAATCGAAACATCTGAAGTACCATGTTTCAATACTGTGTAATCAACGTCATAAGTACCATCCTTCACATCAGCAGAAGCCACCTTACCTACACCTACTGATAATAAAATAAGTACTAATAACCCAATATTTAAAACTTGTTTAAACCTTTGCATAATATACCTCCTTTGTAAATTTATTGAAATTCTCCTTCCATCTTATAATTTAATTGATAATAGTTATCAATGTCAATATTATTTTCTGTTTTAATAAATAATTGGTCTTTAAAATTTTATTTCATGGAATTTAAAAAATAGATTAATGGAATAATTTAGGATGTAACTCAATAACATATAAATTTGAACATTCTTACTTTTATATGTACAATGGATGTAATAACTGAATAAATGTCCACTGGAAGTGCCTTATTATAGGCTGAGACTGAAGTAGTGACTTCGGGATTCCTTGAACCTGATCCAGTTCATACTGGCGTAGGAAAGTGGCGTATATAAGCTTACTTATACTTATAATTAAATTTTTACGCTATTTTTCTATCCAGAAAAATAGCGTTTTTTATTTGGAGTGATTTCATTGTTTATTGCTGTTACACCGTATAAAGACTTAGATGTTGCTGATTTAGAACATTATTTAGAGATTGCAGAAGAGATTGATTTGTTATTACTGAGAGTACCTATGACACGTGATGATCTATGCTGGGTGCTTGATTATTTATTAGCAAATGGCTTTCCTCAAACGAAATTAATGATTCATTCTGATAGGACCATACTTGAAAAATATGATTTAAATTTTATTCATTTTCGTGAAGATGACGTGCACGCATTTGAATATAAAAAGCTTCATCCTCATATATCAGTCAGTATGTCTACACATTCAGTTGAAAGTGTGAAACGTGCACGTGAGTGGTCTTTAGATTTCGTATTCTTTGGTCACGTGTTTGACACACGTTCTAAACATGGTCTTAAACCAAGGTCTTCTAAAGAAATAACAAATGCAGTATCTATAGATATTCCTGTTTATGCAATTGGTGGTATAGATACGTATTCTATTAAGTCGTTGCCTCATGGTTTTGAAGGTGTTTGTGCAATTTCATTTTTCAGAGATCGAAGTTTGCGTGAAATTCAGTTATTAAGAGAGGAGTGGCTTGCATATGTATGACGTGTTAATTGTTGGTTCAGGCGTCATGGGCATGTCTATTGCACGTGAATTAGCACTTAAGAATGATTCATTGTCTATCGCTGTGATAGATCGAGATGTTCCTGGATTACATGCATCTTATAAAGCTGGTGGCATGTTAGGTGCACAGAATGAATTTATTGAAGATACACCCCTTTATCAACTTGCATTACGTTCGAGAGATTATTTCGAATCACTTAGTCATACGTTATATAAAGAGACGAATATCAATATTGATTATCAAGCGCACGGTTTAATTAAAATGGCCGCTTCACAAGAAGATATCGACAGTTTAACAGCGCAATATCGTTTTTTGAATAAACGCGATCGTTCCGTTAAGACGTTAGATAGCTCATCACTTCGTCATCTTTCAAATCATACGATTGCTTATAATCATAAAGCGATTTATATTCCATTTGATGGGCAAATTAATGCCAATCAATATGCTAAAGCTTTATTGAAATCTATTGAGTATAAAGGAATTGAGCGCATTTATCATACTGAAGTTAAATCCATACATCGCTTAAATGATGCGTTTAAAGTGCTCACTGCAAACCAAATTTTACTTTCCAAAAAAGTCATTGTTGCTGGCGGTGCATGGAGTCATCAGTTATTAGCAGACTATGAAATTGAGCCTAAAGTAACAGGTGTTAAAGGCGAAGTTCTACTGTTGGAACATCCAGATTTAAAATTAGAACAAACACTTTTTATGACGAATGGCTGTTACATTGTCCCGAAACGTGGCAATCGATTTTTAGTGGGTGCGACGAGTTATGTAGATGACTATACTGTAGGCACATCAGTTGAAGGAGAAAATTGGTTAATGCGTCAAGCGTGTAAATACATTCCATTATTATCAAGTAGTCGACTCATTCATAAATGGTCGGGAATCAGACCATACACTGATAATGAATGGCCGATTATGGATGAAATCGATAAAGATTTATATATTGTTACGGGTCATTATCGTAATGGCATATTACTATCACCTATCATCGGTAAATTAATGGCTGAATGGATTGTTTATGAAGAAAGACCTACGTTATTAGAAGCATTTAAAGTGAGGAGGTGTGTCCATTTATGAAATGTATTATTAATGGTGATGAATTTAATTTTGAAGATGCATTAACGTTGTCAGATTTACTAGACTCGCTGGAATTAGATAAAGATAGAATCATCGTTGAATGGAACGATACACTCATTAAAAGTGAACAATTTAATGATATTACTGTTAGAGAATCAGATAGATTAGAACTACTAGAATTTGTTGGAGGCGGATAAAATGTTAAAAATAGGACCATATGAACTCAACTCAAGATTATTATTAGGTACTGGTAAATTTAAAGATGAAGAAACACAATCTAAAGCAATCCAAGCATCAGGTGCAGAAGTGCTCACTTTTGCTGTAAGAAGAATGAATCTATATGACAAATCATTACCCAACCCATTAGCAAATGTTGATTTAAATCGATTTATTACTTTTCCTAATACTGCTGGTGCACATACTGCAGAAGAAGCTGTACGTATTGCAGAAATTGCCAATCATGCTGGGCTTTGCAACTTAATTAAAGTAGAAGTCATTGGTGACGATAAGACTTTACTGCCAGACCCAATCGAAACTTATAAAGCATGTGAAATATTATTAGATAAAGGCTTTATTGTCTGTCCATATATTTCGTGTGATGTTGTATTAGCTAAACGACTTGAAGCATTAGGTGTTCACGCGATTATGCCACTAGCTTCTCCAATTGGAACAGGTAGAGGTCTTAATAACCCACTCAATTTAAGATATATCATTGAACAAGCTAACATACCCGTTATCGTGGATGCTGGTATTGGTTCACCGAAAGATGCTTGTTTCGCGATGGAACTTGGTGCAGATGCAATTTTATTAAATACTGCCATTTCTGGTGCGAAAGACCCTGTCAAAATGGCTGAAGCGATGAAATTAGGTATTGAAGCCGGACAATTAAGTTATGAGGCAGGTAGAATTCCTGTTAAATATACAGCACAAGCTTCAAGCCCAACTGAAGGATTAGGATTCTTGTAATGGAACGATACGAGCGACAAATGAAGTTTCAACAATTCGGCGCGCATAGTCAAGAAGCATTGCAGAATACACGTATATTGATAATGGGTGCAGGTGCATTAGGCAGTCATGTTGCAGAACTACTCGCTCGCATGGGCGCTCATCAATTAACGATAATCGACATGGATATCGTTGAGCTTTCTAATTTACATCGTCAAGCACTCTATGATGAACGTGATGCACAGGAAATGCTTCCTAAAGTTGTTGCTTTAAAAAGGAAAATCAAACAGATTAATCAGCATGTTGAATTAAATGCTATCCATCAAGAATTAACGGCTCAAAACATTGAAACCATTATTCAAAATGTCCAACCAGACATAGTAATCGATGGCATGGATCAATTTGATATGCGCTTTTTAATCAATGAAGTCTGCCATAAATTAAACATTCCTTGGATATATGGCGCAGCAGTCGGAAGTAAAGGAACTGTTTATGCAATTGATTATAGCGGGCCTTGCTTAAGATGTATCCTGCAAAGCGTACCTCAAACTGGAGAAAGTTGTGCGATAAACGGCGTGCTACCACCAGTCGTTCAACAAGTAGCCAGTTACGAAGTGTCAGAATTACTCAGATATGTTGCAGGAAAATCTTTTTCCAAAAAGCTCATAACAATCGATACATTTGAAATGAACATACGCGCAACCAATATTAATTTATTAAAAGATGATGACTGCGTTGTCTGTGAACAAGGGATTTATCAAACATTAAACACACCACCCCTTTCATCAATAGAAGCATTATGTGGAGATACGTTCATGTTTAGATTTAAACAACACGCATTTGAATTAGCGCATCACTTCCCAGGACGTATCGCTAAAGAAAACGCATATGTAAAATTTATAGCATATGACGATATGACCATGACCTTATTTAAAGACGGTCGCATGAACGTACGAGGCATAGCATCACAAGAAATCGCAGAAGATATATATCAACAGTTTAATAGGTGTATAAGGTAGGGATCGGGATAGGATTGGACCAAGTCTTGGAGGCAGTTGCGGGTGAAGTCTTGGCTTTATTCAGTACTTAAGCCATAACTTGGACCATCTCTTGGCTTTATTTGGTACTTAAGCCATGACTTGGGTGATCTCTTGGCTTTATTTGGTACTTAAGCCAAGACTTGACCTATCTCTTGGCTTTACTCGGTACTTAAGCCATGACTTGGACCATCTCTTGGCTTTATTCGATACTTAAGCCATGACTTGGACCATCTCTTGGCTTTATTCAGGCGTTAAGCCAAGACTTGCCTCTTCTCTTGGCTTTATTCGGTACTTAAGCCATGACTTGGAGCGTCTCTTGGCTTTATTCGGTACTTAAGCCATGACTTGACCTATCTCTTGGCTTTATTTGGTACTTAAGCCATGACTTGCCTCTTCTCTTGGCTTTATTCAGGCGTTAAGCCATGACTCACCTATCCAATATCTCTTTCAAAACAATTGCTTGATTGTGTTTTTCGTCTTTGGCGCCATACAGTATGATGAGTGTTTGTTTATTGTCTTTATAAATTTCTTTTAGCTTATTTAAAGCTTCTTGTTGATCTCCGGATTCGAGTTCTTGTTTATATTTTTCTTTGAATGTTTCAAATTTGCTTGGTTCGTGATTGAACCATTTTCTTAATTCACTAGAGGGTGCGATGTCTTTTAACCAATGATCTAAATTTGCTTTGTCTTTAGATATCCCTCTCGGCCATACTCGGTCCACTAATACTCTTACACCTTTTTCATCAAGATTATTATAAATTCTATCTATTTTACATGCCATGAATAATCGACTCCTTTATATATATTTAGCCTACAGAAGTGAATCTTAAACCATAAAAGAAAACGCTTAATGTGTTATACTATATCTCAAATGGTAGGTTTAATTTCTAAATAAAAAATCTCGAAATGATGAACGGAGTGAATTTTTTTATGACTCAATACGACAGCCAGATTTTAAAAGAAAAATACTTAAATTTATTAGCAGAAAAGTTTGATGAAGAAGAAAAAGTAGCAACTGAAATTATTAATTTACAATCTATTTTAGACTTACCTAAAGGAACAGAACATTTCGTAAGTGACTTACATGGTGAATATCATGCATTCCAACATGTTTTAAGAAATGGTTCTGGTAATGTGAGAGCTAAAATTAATGATATTTTTAAAGAGACACATTCTGAAGAACATATTAGTGACCTTGCTGCACTCGTTTATTATCCAGAAGAAAAATTGAAACTTGTTAAAAATCAATTTGCATCGAAATCAGAATTAAATGAATGGTATATTGAAACAATTCAACAGATGATACATCTTATTTCATACGCTTCAAGTAAGTATACACGTTCTAAGTTACGTAAAGCTTTACCAAAACAATTCGTATACATAATCGAAGAGTTATTATATAAAAGCAATGTCTATAACAATAAAACGACTTACTACGAAACAATTGTTCAAAAAATCATTTCACTTGGTCAATCGGATAAACTGATTATTGGTTTAGCATACACGATTCAAAGATTAGTCGTTGACCATTTACATGTTGTAGGAGATATTTATGACCGTGGTCCTGAACCTGATAAAATTATGGAAACGTTAATTAATTATCATTCTGTTGATATCCAATGGGGTAACCATGACGTATTGTGGATTGGCGCTTATGCCGGTTCAAAAGTATGTTTAGCGAACATTTTAAGAATATGCGCGCGTTATGATAATTTAGATATTATTGAAGATGCATATGGCATTAATTTGCGACCTTTAGTTAATTTAGCTGAAAAATATTACGGCGATAATACTGCATTTCATCCAAAAAAACATGCCGACAAAGAACTATCAGAAGAAGAAAAACTTCAAATCACTAAGATTCATCAAGCAATCGCCATCATTCAATTTAAACTAGAAAGCCCAATTATTAAACGTCGTCCTTCATTTGATATGGAAGAAAGACTCGTACTAGAAAAAGTAGATTACGATAAAAATGAAATTACTATTTACGGTCAAACGTATCAATTAGAAAATACATGCTTTGAAACCGTTGACCGAGCAAATCCAGCACAACTAAACGAAGAAGAAGAGGAAGTCATTAATAAACTTCTACTTTCAGTACAAGAATCTGAAAAACTGAAACGTCATATGAACTTTTTAATGAAAAAAGGTAACTTGTATTTAAAATATAATGGTAATTTACTTATCCATGGCTGTATACCCGTAGATGAACAAGGTAATATGGAAGAAATGGAAATTGACGGTAAAGTGTATAATGGGCGAGAATTATTAGACCAATTCGAATATCATATTAGAAATTCATTTAGTCGTAAACATGAAACAGATGACTTATCTACAGATTTAATTTGGTATTTATGGACAGGTAAATATTCTTCATTATTCGGTAAACGTGCCATGACAACATTCGAAAGATATTTTATAAAAGATAAAGCATCACATAAAGAAGAAAAAAATCCTTATTATTACTTAAGAGAAGATAGCGATATGTGTCGTAAAATGTTAGAAGAGTTTGATTTAGACCCTGAACAAGGTCGTATTATCAACGGTCATACACCTGTTAAAGAAATTGATGGTGAAAATCCAATTAAAGCAAATGGTAAAATGATCGTTATCGACGGTGGATTTTCAAAAGCTTATCAATCTACAACAGGTATCGCAGGCTATACATTGCTGTATAACTCATTCGGTATGCAACTCGTTGCCCACAAACACTTCGGTACAAAAGAAAACGTACTACTCAACGGGGCTGATGAACTATCCGTTAGACGCGTTGTAGATGAAGAACTCGAAAGAAAGAAAGTTCGAGATACAAACATCGGTGCCAAACTGCAAGAAGAAATTCAAATGTTACAAGAATTGATGTCATATCGTTATATAGACTAAAAGAACCGCGAAAACTAACGTGAGCTGTTAGTTTTCGCGGTTTTTCTTATATGTTATTTGAAAAAGAACATGTGACTTTTCAAATATTAGCGCACGATATCTCGCAGTCTTCGTGCGATACGACCTGATTTTGCACCTTAGCGCACGATATCTTACAGTCTTCGTGCGTTATGCCCCTTTTTTATACCTTAGCGCACGATATCTTACAGTCTTCGTGCGATATGCCCCTTTTTTGCACCCTAGCGCACGATATCTTACAGTCTTCGTGCGTTATGCCCCTTTTTTATACCATAGCGCACGATATCTCGCAGTCTTCGTGCGATACGACCTGATTTTGCACCCTAGCGCACGATATCTTACAGTCTTCGTGCGTGATTCTCCAATTCAAATTTCATCTTCAAGTAAAGTCTCGCTCTATTTTCTTTTTCCATGTTTTTGAGAAGCATTGTTCGCCTTCGTTATAAGCTACAACTTTATTATATAAGTAATAATAGTCTGCATCACATGTCATTGTACTAAATGTCTCTACTTCCGTATCTATATCATCATCTTTAACAATCACTTTCCAATCACATTGAACTTTGGCTGATAATGGATCATCTTCTTTAATTGTATAGACATTTAAGTTCTCTGTTCCATATGTGATATGACTATCTTTTAATGTTCTTAATCCTTCATCTGAATAATCTCTTAATTCCCATTCATTGGTCGTTAACCGCTTCGTGATATCTCTCGTTCGAGACCCTTCTCTATGAATGACTTTTTCTAGAGGCTTTGCAGTTTCTGATAAAGGATAGTCTAATTGAATTTCTTCAAAATGCTCAACTAAAGGTAATATCAATTGTGAATACTCTAAATCCACTTTTATATTTGCTATCTCTTTGCTCGGCCAAATTTGTGGCCAATATGTAGGTGAGATAGACACTTCTATTTTATGTCCTGCTGGTATTTGATAGCCTATGACATCTAGAGGTACTTCTGCATTGATATACTCGTTAATCGGTAATGTCTCTGGCGTTTCATGACTCTTGTAGTGATTTAGATTCAACTGACCTTTCGTAATCAATGTCTTCTTGCCGTTAGGATGCACGTCGGAAATACGCACATGAATATTGCCATATTCACGATCAGATTTAACATGGAGCTTTGCAACAGGTTGTCCAATGATATTCATCGTTTCACCATACGTTTCAACCATAAATGAGCATGCTAAAGCATTATCAATTGTTTGGTCATCTGGTAAGTCCCCTTCTTGGCCAAAAGGACAGAACACGCCTGAATAAAGACCATGTTGTTGATTATTTTTCAAAGTGATTTCTTGCGTCATACTACTAAAAATATCTTTCGACTTAATGTCTTCTTTCAATAAATCTAGCCATTTGCCTTCTCGATATTCGTATGAAGTTTGTGGTTCCACACTATCTTGAACATAAACAAGAAATTCATCTTTATGGTTAACATGCTCATTCGGTTCCATCCATTTGTCTAACCATGCGACAACTTCTTGTAAATATCCAAATTGAGGTCCAGGAATTGCGACGTCTGGAAATTCATGTGCCCAAGGTCCTATAATACCTTTCTTCGGAACATTCAAATGACGCATTAAACGAAACACAGCATTTGTGTAGCCGTCAGCCCAACCACTCATCGTTAATACCGGAATGGTAATGTTTGAATAATCTTCATTGATAGAACCGTGCTTCCAATAATCATCTCTTGTTTGATGACTAACCCATTCTTCCACAAACGGTGGTGTATGTTCTAAACGTTCAAGCCAATTTTCATACCATTTATCACCGAAATATTTCGGAAAAGCTGGTCGTGCATTATATGCAAACATCGTAGAAGCCCACCAAAGCATATCAGAAGCCATAAGCGTTCCGCCTTTATAATGAACGTCATCCGCGTATCGATCATCCGTTGAACATAATGAGATAATGGTCTTCAATGCTTCTGGTTGTCTCGCAGCAACTTGTAATCCGTTAAATCCTCCCCACGATTTACCGATCATTGCTACTGAACCGTTTGACCATTCTTGGTTTGTTATCCAATCTATAATGTCCAATGCATCGTCTTGTTCCTGTAATGGATACTCGTCTTCGATAATACCTTCAGAATCCCCAGTTCCCCTTATATCAACTCGAATAGCAGTATACCCAAACCCTGCAAAATATTTATGTCTAATTTCATCCCGTAAAGCAGTAAATTCATCTTTTCTATATGGTAAATATTCTAATACCGCACCTTTAGTCTTTGAGTCGGTCTTAGGTTGCCAGATTTTAGCTGATAATTTCGTACCATCTTGCATCGTTATCCAAGTATGATGAATCACTTCGATTTCATATGGAAATTGTGTTCGCTCAGTTATTTTATTATAGTCTACATCAAAAACACCCATGTAAAATCCTCCTCTATTTATCTATTACTGCTTATTATACATAATTACATATATAAAAACTGACCAGACACTTTCGTCTGATCAGTTCGTACTATTATCCATTTTGAAGTAAATACATTTTGTGATAAATGCCGTCTTGTTTAATCAATTCGTCATGTGTACCTCTTTCAACGATTTCGCCTTTATTCAATACGAGTATTTGATCAGCATCTTGAATAGTTGAAAGTCTATGTGCAATCGCTAATGTTGTTCTGCCTTTTCTCATTTTTTTTAAAGATGCTTGAATTTGCGCTTCTGTTTCTGAATCGATATTAGCAGTCGCTTCATCCAGTATTAATATTTTGGGATCACTTGCGATTGTTCTTGCAAATGCTAACAATTGTCTTTCTCCACTTGAGAATGCACTACCTTTTTCGATTACTTTATGTTCATATTTCCCAGGTAATTTATTGATAAATTGATCTGAATTTACAAATTCAGCCGCTTCTTGCACTTTTTCAAAAGTCATCGTCGGGTGATACAATTTTATATTCGATGTAATCGTTCCGTAAAAAATAAATGCATCTTGAAGCACAAGCCCAATATTAGATTTCAGTTCTTTTTTCGGTATTTGCTTAATCGATTGTTGATCGATTAGTATTTCACCTTGTTCAAATTCATAAAATCTCATAAACAAGTTAATGATTGAACTTTTACCAGAACCTGTATGCCCAACAAGTGCAACTGTTTCACCTGGATTTGCGGTAAATGATATATTTTTTAATACATCTGTTTTGCCATCGTAACTAAACGTTACATCTTTAAATTCAATTTTTCCGTCAGTAATTTGAAAATCTTGACGCTCTTGTTGCGCGGGTTCAAGCATATCATTATCGATAAGTTTAAATACACGACTCGCTGATACGAGTGCTTGTTGAAGTACGTTTAAATTTTGACTGACTTGGTTAATCGGTTCAAAGAAGCGTTCCATATATTGTACAAATGCAAATACAACACCTGCTGTAATACCACCTGAAAAGCTCAATATACCGAAGTAGCTTAATATCATAATGACAGCAAATACTGAAATCATACTGATTGCCGGTCTCAGAAGTAAGCCATCAATTTTGACTGTCTTCATATTAAACTCATAGTGCTCATCGTTAATGTCATTAAATTCTTTTTGCAATCTCTTTTCTTGATTAAATACTTGTATAATTCTCATACCTTCGATAGATTCAGCTAACTTCGCATTTAAATCTGACAAAAGCTGTCTCGCTTGAGAAAAGTATATCGCAGAATATTTTCTATAAAGTGCTAATATGACAACTATAATAGGTACAAATACAAGTGCCATTAAAGCTAATTTAAAATCTAAAATAAACATCATGACATAACTTGAAATAACCATAAATAATGCCATTAAAAATGAAGAAAATACACCGATAAACATTTCTACAATGGCTTCAGTATCATTCGTTAACCTTGATACTATACTGCCACCAGGCTCTTTATCAAAATAGCGCATGCCCAATTGGCCAATTTTATCAAAAGCATCAATTCTTAATTGTTGAATCACTTTAAAAGCTAAATATTGAAATAAGTATACATTCCAATATGTTGTTACAGCGCCAATGATTTGAACGACAAAGAATATGACAATCAGTAATGTCATATCTGATTCTGGAAATACACGTGGCGTTAAATAATCATCGATAAATACTTTTACTAAATAAGGTGTTGCAACACTTGCAACTGTCGAAATCGTCAGCATTAAGAAAGCAAGTGCAATGATACCTTTAAAGGGGAACGTATATTTAATTAATCTTTTGAGTACATCAAACTGATCTTTGGCAGTTAAATTATGATTTTGTGCCATCGTTGTCATCCCCCTTTGCCAATTCATCTAGACTACTCGCAAGTTTTTCATGTAAGGCTTGTGATTGATATGTGTCATAATACCAACCTTTAAGATTCATCAACTCTTGATGTGTACCGCGTTCAATGATTGTGCCTTCATCCATCACGATAATCATATCCGCATGACTGACAGCACTCATTCTATGAGCTGTAATAATATTCGTCTTACCTTGTCTGACGTTCTGCATATTTTCTAGTATATGTTCTTCAGTTTCTGCATCTACAGCTGATAATGAATCATCTAATATCAGTACAGGTGGATTCATGATTAATGCCCTTGCGATAGAAATCCTTTGTTTCTGACCGCCTGATAATGATACACCTCTCTCACCAACAACTGTATTGTAGCCTTCAGGAAAGCTTAATATATCTTGGTGAATATAACTAATATTACTCGCGTTATGAATAATATCATCATCGATAGTCGGATCGCTAAAGGCAATATTATTTCTTATTGAAGTCGAGAATAAAAAGTGGTCTTGAGGTACATAACCAAATTGCGCTCTTAAATGACGAATATCAAAATAACTTAATGGATGATGACCATATATAATTTCATCCGCTTCTTTCGTATCAAATTCGCGTAATAATAGTCGAATGATTGCACTTTTACCTGAACCTGTTCGACCAACAATACCTAATGTTGTCCCTTTTTCAATCGTGAAATGAATGTCATGTAATGCCACATTATCATCATTTGGAAATTTAAAGGATTTAATGTCGACGTGAATATCCCCTTCAGGAATCATATCCGTCTTAACTTCTGTATCGACATCGTTTGGAACATTGGTAATTTCATTAATTCTTTCATATGAAGCATGACCTCTTTGAACAATATTAAAGAATAATCCAAGTGCGAGCAGTGGCCAAACCATCATCCCTAAATAAGTTGTAAATGTAACAAGTTGTCCAATTGTAATATCATCTTGAATCACCATTCTTGCGCCAAAGAATATCGCTAAAAAATAACTCACACCAATTACTGACATAATCGTTGGATCAAACAATGCATCAATTTTAGAAACTTTTAAATTTTTGTATACGACATCATCACTTAGTTGCTTAAAATCTGCTTGATCGTCTTTTTCATAACCAAATGTCTTTGTAACTTTTATCCCAGCAATACTCTCTTGAGTCTTATCATTCAACTGACTAAACGCAGCTTGTGCTTTTTTGAAACCGCGGTTAAGCAATTTACCATAATAACTCGTTAATATAATCATAATAGGAAGTGGAATCATCACAATTAAAGTTAAACGCCAATCAACAGTAATTGCCATAGTAATCAGAACAGCCCCACCTGACATCAGTGAATCCGCAATTGTCAGAACGCCGCCACCTGCAGTATTCTGAACAGCTCTAATATCATTTGTAGCATGTGCCATTAAATCTCCAGTACGTCTTTCTTGGAAAAAAGAAGGACTCATCGACGTATATTTATGATACAGTCGCTCTCTTAATATCTTCCCTAACCTCATACTCGCCCCGAATATCATAATGCGCCAGTAGTAACGAAATACATATGTTAATACAGCAGCAAGAAATAAAATGATGAGATAAATAAGAAGCGTCTTTCCCGTTAAAGTATTAAAGCTAATACCATCAATCACTCGACCGATAATTTGTGGAGGCAACAAATCAATCAGCGCAACGAGTAATAAAATGAGAATGCCAAAAATATAATTTTTCCTTTCTTGTTTAATAAACCAGCCCAATTTTGCAAATACCTTCATAATCGTCCACACTCCCCTTATATCTACACAATTAAAATTTTAGCACAAAACAATCATCTGAAAATTGAAAGTTCATAATTTTCATACATTTATATAAAAATCATCCAAATGGCGTATACGGGAATATTGTAGATGAGGGAGATTGGGAGGTGTGGATGTATGAGGTTCCGAGGGAGTTCTGAGGTTCGGGGGTTCGGCGGATTGGAGGATGTATGTTGCTAGTTTGGTGGGTCTTGCAACTTACGGGCGTGCTATGTTGCTTGTTTGGGCAGTCTTGCAACTTACGGGCGTGCTATGTTGCTTGTTTAGGCTGTCTTGCAATATTCAGGGCTCCAATGTTGCTAGTCACGTTCCACTTGCAACATTCAGGGCTCCAATGTTGCTAGTCATGTCCCACTTGCAATATTCAGACCTCCAATGTTGCTAGTCACGTTCCACTTGCCATGTTAAAGATTCATATTTATCTTGTTTTACCAGTCTTGATAAATACAACGCCTCTATTTATCTTGTTTAGTCAGTCTTGATAAATACAGCGTCCCTATTTATCTTGTTTCGTCAGTCTTGATAAATACAACGCCTCTATTTATCTTGTTTAGTCATTCTTGATAAATACAGCGCCTCTATTTATCTTGTTTTACCTGTCTTGATAAATACAGCGTCCCTATTTATCTTGTTTTGCCAGTCTTGATAAATACAGCGCCTCTATTTATCTTGTTTTGCCAGTCTTGATAAATACAGCGCCTCTATTTATCTTGTTTTACCAGTCTTGATAAATACAAAGCCCCTATTTATCTTGTTTGGGCAGTCTTGATAAATACAACGCCTCTATTTATCTTGTTTCGTCAGTCTTGATAAATACAACGCCTCTATTTATCTTGTTTAGTCATTCTTGATAAATACAACGCCTCTATTTATCTTGTTTAGTCATTCTTGATAAATACAACGCTCCTAATTTTCTTGTCGACCCCATTTCTATAATTACAAACCGCTCCATCCTCCTCACCATCCCCAACATCCTCCTCACCCCATATACTTCTCCCCAAAAAGAAAGTCAGGGACATCACGCGAGGTGTCCCTGACTTTTTATTAGAATTTTAATTTATCTGGTCTATAAAATGCGATGATAATTGAAGCGATGATAAAGAATGCCATGGCTATAAATAACGGGAAGTCGATTTTAATATCGAATGCTGCTCCGGCTACTAATGGCCCTATCAAGTTACCAACACTTGTGGCTGCTGAGTTCAAACCACCTGCAGTACCTTGGTTATTACCTGCTAATTTAGAGAAGTAGTTTGTCATAGATGGTCTGATCAAATCAAATCCTATAAATATTACGAAACTGACTAACATCACAGTAATGTAGTGAGAAGCATATACAAAGGCTCCTAGAATTAACACTGAGTAAATTAATGAGAATAGCGTTAATTTAATTTCACCGATCTTACCGACAAGTTTCTCGAATAAGAATAATTGGAATATAACCCCTACTATAGCGCCACCTGTAATCGCGATAGAAATATCTTTCGGTTCAAAGCCTACTTTCTCTGCTGTATATAGTGAGAACATTGTTTCTGTAGATGCTAAACCGTATGACAATATCAACATAATAATGACTGGTACGATAAACAATTTATATGGAAATGGCTCTTTGACTTTAGGACGTGCTGTTTCATTTGAATCATCGTCACTTGCTTCTTTTAAAAGGAATACTGAGAATAACAAAGCGATGATGCCAAGTGCACCAGCAAAATAAAAAGGCATTCTATGCGAAATTTCTGCTAAGAATCCTCCTACACCCGGTCCAACTATGAACCCTGTATTAATAACGGCTGACATATAACTAAAGTTCTTTGCTCTATTTTCTGAAGTTGATAAATCTCCAATCATACCATTTACACCAGGCATGACAAACGCTGCACTAATGCCACCTAATACTCTTGAAACTAAAAGTATTGAAAATGTATTACCCATCGCAAAAATAAATTCTGAAATGGAGAATAACAGTAGGCCGATAATGATAATAATTTTTTTACCAAACTTATCTGCAAATCTTCCTCCAAACGGTGAAGCAATCATTTGGAACATTGCAAATACTGCAACCAGCATGCCTAAATCACTTCCATTTAAATCTAAATCGTGCAAAATTGTAGGTAATACTGGTATGACAATACTAATACCTAAAAACATTAAAAATATATTAAAATATAAAACGTTTAACTTATTATTCATTTTAGACCTCCTTCTTCATTACTTTTTCAAACATTAAGTGATTTTCACTATATTCTAATCTATTTATTTTGATTTGCATAACATAATGCAATCTTTAATATATACAATTTATAGTGTATAGTAACTATACAGTCAATAGGAGGAACTTAATTTATGCAAAAAATTAATCAAATACCTATAAGTGAGTTTGCAAGCTTAACAAATGTTAGCCGACAGACACTCATATACTACGATAAAATCAATCTTTTCAAACCAGATTATAAGAACGAAATTGGGTACCGATATTACTCCATTAAACAAATCGAACTTATAAGTGTGATTACTTTATTGAAAGAACTCGGCATGCCATTGAAAGAAATTAAAGAATATACACAAAATAAATCACCAGAGCACTTTTTAAATTTGATGACGCAACAGAAGAAAACAATTCAAGAACAGAAGAAGCATTTAGAATACAATGAAATGATCATTGATAGTAAAATTCAACTCATCAGAGACGCTATGGAAACATCCTTTGATCAAATTGAAATTCAAGAATATGATGAAATGACTTTCTATATCAGTGACAACATCGCGAATGCTTCAGAACTCGATTTCTTAATATCGATTAACCAGTTTATTGATGAGCTGAAATCACACGAAATTTTTTCTAGTCAGCCGATTGGTGTCGTAACGCATAAAAATGATATTTTAAGTGGTAATTACTATCATTATAGTTACCTTTACGTGAATATCCCCAATTCTAAAAAGCACTACAAAAATACCGTTACGTTAAAAGGTAAATATTTAGTCGGTTATTATATTGGCATTGATGAACATGTTGAAGAAGCTTACAACAAAATGCTAAATAAAATCGATGAATTGAATTTAACAATGGGTGAATATGTATATGAAGAATACGTATTTGATTCAGTTATTAAAAATAATGAGAATGAATATATCACTAAAATTATGATTGAAATCATATAAAAAAGCATAGACTCCGGGATATCAACTCCCAGACTCTATGCTTTTATTTTATTGGAAACATTTTAAAATACGTACCAATTTTCCATAAGTATTCTAACGGACCATATTTAAAATAACTTAACCATAAACTTGAGAATATTAACTGTATCACAAGAATGATTAAACAAAGATTCGCCGTATGTATTAAACGACAATCTGATAATCCTAATCCATAGCTAAATAATAGTATCAATAATGTTTGCCCGATATAATTCGTAAGTGCCATTTGTCCATACGTTCTTAACGGTTTCAATAATTGTTGCACGACTTTAAATTGTAATAACGTGACAAGTATACTAAAGTAACATATCGTCATGATAGGACTCAGTATTAAAATAAATTGATTTGTTAATGCGTATTGTTTCAAATATTGTGCTTCAGAAATACCTGTATATTTAATCGCTTGATAAGAAGCGCCAACGTAGATTTGATTCAAGTAATAGATGCCGATTACCGAAATGATCATCGAAATTACCGCAATAATGGCATAATACTTTCTATGCTGGAACATTTTTTGATGTAGTCCAAATTGAGCAAATGTTAAACCTAAAGTAAACAGTGGAAGCGGCATTAATATTTTCCCGCCTAAGCCAATCGCTACGCATAAGAGCACGATACCGATTATGAAGTTCACCCACTTATTCACTTTAAACAGTGGTAATAGCACTAAACCAAATATGGCGTACACGAGCAATACCTCTCCCGGTTGGAGTTGCATATGCCCTAATCCTAACAGCGCCAATATCACAATTCTTCTCAAATAAATCACATAAGGATGTTCACTTTTTGCTTTCGCACGATTAATAAAAATATAAAAACCAACACCAAATAAAAATGAAAAAATCGACATAAACTTTGATTCAATAAATATATCTAAAAACTTCTGATAACGAACTTCTACTATTGAAAAATCAAATGGTACTTGTATAATGCTCGAAACATTAAGAAAAATAATGCCTAATAAAGCAAATCCTCTAATATAATCTAATTCATAAATACGATGATTCGATGCAGTCGGGTTCATGACTTATGCCTCCTTTAATTCCTTGTTATAATTTACCATTTATACAAAGAAATACAACGAACAATATTGTCACATGTCCTGTCACATTAAAAAAGACTTAGACACCTCATCATGTCTAAGTCTCTTATAATAATTACATCTAAAACAACGTATGAATTGCTTTGTCGAAATATTTTTCAAAGTATTCATGTCTATGAATGCCTTCTTTATCTGTGATAAATGTTAAAGTCGACGCATCATTGACCTGCTTCTCTTTCACCAATTCAACCGCTTCATACGTATTCGGTACCATCCATTTTAATATATTAGGATATTCTACTCCTTCTTGCTCTCCTACATACCAATAAATATGACGTGGATATTCTATCGGTTTGCTATTTTTAATGAAATCTAAAAAGTTCGGATACCACATAGAAGCAGACATTAAGATATAACTACCGAATAAGTGCGGTCTTGTTAATAAAGCATATAATGAAACTAACGCGCCGAATGACCCACCACCGATTGCTAAATATTCCGCTTCATCAAAGATATGATAATGTTCTTTAAGAAATGGTATTAATTCAAATTCCAACATATCTAAATATTGATCAGCTTCTCCCGCATAATGTGCTTGATCGACTTGCTCTTCCCATGGTGTATATTCCCTATTTCTATCAACCGGTTCAATACCGACATACATAATATCTCGTGGCTTATCTTCTATCAGTTTATTAAATATATAATCCCCGTCTTGAACGATTACTGTCTTGAATGGTTTAGGATTTTGTTCATCATAACCAACTGGCATAGCAACCGTTACGAATCGATCATTCCATAAAAATTTTTGTACAACTTGCATAACTTTTCACTCCCGTTATATCTCTTCTTTAATTGAGAAACATTATCATTTAATACATCATACCATAAATACTATTAGTTATCATTTGCATATGAGATGGCTTTGTATCATGATAAAAATAATCTTTAAATAAATTTAACAAGGGGTGTTATTTTTATGAAAAAAGCGCTAATCGTTCTTACAGAAGCATATGCAGATTGGGAAGTCAGTTACGTTGCTGCTGAACTCGCTATGTCACACGGATTTGAAATCGATACAGTATCATTAGGTGAATCAACTGTTACATCTATCGGCCAATTAAAGACAATCGTTGACTATACAATAGATGACATTAAAGAACCTTATGATGCTTTAATTATCATTGGCGGTAACAATTGGTCACAAATTGAAAATGAACAACTCGTGCAACTTATTAAAATATCTTTAGATAACAATATCGTTGTAGGCGCAATATGTGCAGCCGTTGACTTCTTTGCACGAAATGGATTACTTACGGGATATAAACATACAGGAAATGATTTAAACCAATGGACGACTGAAAAGAACTACAAAGCCTATACAAACGCATTAGACTTTATGAATGAAGATAGTGTCGTTGATAAGAACCTTGTCACAGCAAACAGATCCAGTGCAGTAGACTTTGCATTTAATGTAATTCGTGCATTAGGTCTACTTGATTACAAAGAAGCGGAAAAACAAAAATACTTTTATAAATCAGGTTATGTATCTTATAAGATGAAATACGGAGAAATTGGATAAGAAGCGAGAAATATAAAAATAACCTTTAAGGAGTGCTCAATATGACACAACATGAAAACATTGTCACGATTGCCTCAGAATGTGGTTTAGATATTCAACCTGAATCAATTTCAATAAATGAATCAGGTCTTGATTTTCAAGTAGCATTTGCTGAAGATAGGCATGGTGTTGAATGGGTATTACGTATACCTAGAAGACCAGAAGTGTATGCGCGAACAGGCTCAGAAAAAGAAACCGTAGACTTCGTACAACAACATGTATCATTTGAAGTACCTAACTGGCAAATTCATAAAGAAACATTAATTGCATATCCTAAACTAACAGGCGTACCTGCAGCTACAATTGATCCTGAATTACAGCAATACGTATGGGAAATTGAACATAAACCCGTACCTCAGAATTTTATTGATACATTGGCAGAAGTACTCGTCGATTTACATCGAATAACAAACGAAGAGCTCGCTTCAAGTGATATTAAGACGACAACGATTGAACAAATTAAAGAAGATTATCAAGAACGTATGCATAAAGTGAAAGAAACGTTCGGTGTCTCCCCTGACTTATGGAATAGATGGCAAACGTGGTTAGAGCGAGATGAGCTCTGGCCAAATCATGTCACGATGATACACGGAGACTTACACCCAGGACATATTATGGTGGATAAAGAAGCAAATGTGACAGGTCTGATAGATTGGACAGAAGCCAGTCATGCAGACCCGTCCAATGATTTCATGGGACATCATCGTGTATTTTGCGATGAAGGGCTAGATGAGCTAATAGAAGCTTATGATAAAGCTGGTGGAACGACATGGCCACATATGAAAGAACATATTATTGAATTGAATGCAGTGTTTCCAATGTTTATCGCTGAATTTGCACTTGCTTCAGGAGAAGCGGCATATGAGAAGATGGCAAAGAAAGAATTAGGCGTTGAGGAGTAAGATAACATTAAAAAAAGGTTAGCTCGTATGAGCTAACCTTTATATATGTGTTGCAAAGAAATTATTTAAGATGGTTAATTGTTCCGGTACGCTATTTCTTGAAACTTCAGGATGTGACGTAATATGTTTATCTGGTAAGTTGATTTTGTAAATCTTAGATGCATCAATACGATCTGTCTGTTTATAATACAGTTCAACATTTTCACTACATATCACGTATTTCGTATGTTCATTGCTATCATCTAAATGTTGATTAATTTGAGGCACTAAATCGTCATTTCTCAAATCCTTTAAGAACCTTCTATCCTTCTGCTCTAACGCACCACCAATATTCACAATTGGATCTACTGCTAAAGTATTCATATCCAGCGCCGTACCGTGATAAATCGCACCCGTACCGCCTTTAGAACCACCGTAAAGTACAACATGCTCTTTATCAATATTAAGTTCTTCCATCACCTTTAAAATCGTACTTTGAATTTCCTGCTCATATTCAGGATAATTCGTCGTACTAATATAATGCGAACCATGTGATACATTTAAATCCATTATTCTTAGAGTATAAACATTCTTCACGAGACTTCTCTCAATACCATCAAAGAACTTAGGAAACATCCTGTTCGGAATCAACGAACTATCATATCGCTTAGCATCTGGCATACAAGTAAAAATAACAAGCAACTTCTTAGGCACCTCATCATTTACCTTCCTACCAACCGGCTCATCTAACGTATAGAAAATATCCTTATTTCTAATTAAATCTTTTCTCTGAAATAATTCTTGAACATCAGAACGCTTATAGAACTTAGAAATCGTCTTTTGATGAAAATACAAAATATAATCATTAGCCAAGATTTCTTTATACATTTCATGTAGTTTACGATCCTGTCTAGCTAACTGAATAAAATTCGAACTACTACCCGTATCAATTTGAATACGCTTTTGATTCATAAAATCAATAGGCTCATGAAGCGCATAGATTTCTTTAGGTTTATTACGATCCTTCGAAACAAACCTCCCCTTATCAAACAAATAAGCCATAAATATCCCAACCCCCATTTTAGTATTAAGCTTTATATCTCTCACGTCGTACTAAAAAAGAAATGTTTGTTATAGCTTAACATATTGGGGAATTCTTATAGAAAGAATTATATAAAAAGCGTGCAATTATCCCTATAATTATAAGTGACTATACTTAATAAACAAGGTATCTTTATGTAAATAAATGATACTATAATAAATAGAAAATAAACTTGTAGGTGAAGAACATGAAGAAATTAATAGGTATTAGTATATTAAATTGTATATTATTAGTTGGGTGTGGGAACAGCACTTTAGATAAAGACTATTTAAACATAGCGCACAGAGGCGCAAGTGGTTCAAAACCAGAACATACATATGCATCTTATGATAAAGCCATAAAACAAAACGCAGATTATACAGAGTTAGATTTACAAATGACTAAAGATAAAAAGTTAATCTCAATGCATGATAATAAAGTAGATAGAACTACAAATGGTACTGGATTAGTTAAAGATAAAACTTTAAAAGAAATAAAAAGCTTAGATGCTGGATCCTGGTTTGATAAAAAATATAAGAATGAAAAAGTACCAGAATTAAATGATATTTTAAATAAATATAAAGATAAAACTAATTTCTATATTGAAACTAAACATCCAGATATGTATCCAGGGATGGATAAAAAACTAATAAAAGATTTAGAAAATAATGGTTTGCTTAAAAAAGAAAGTTTGAAAAAAGGCAACTTAATTATTCAATCTTTCTCCGAGACTAGTCTACAAAATATACATAAATTAAACGAAAATATACCGTTAATTCATCTGATAGATGATAAAGATGTAAAAAAATTAAACGACAAAGAATTGGAAAGACTATCTGAATTCACATATGGACTTGGTTTCAATAAAGATATTGTTAATGAAGAATTAGTAGAAAAAGTACATAAACACGGCTTAAAAGTTCATGTTTTTACTCTAAATAATGAAAAAGAAGTTAAAGAAATGAAAGATATTAATGTTGACGGTGCTTTTAATAACAATCCTTAATAAGTTTTGATTTAAATATATAAAGAACTAATTCTAATTTAATTATTAGATTTCTTCATTTATTAATATTTATAGATTAACTTCCTCTTCCAAATGTAATCATATCTCACATTGGAAGAAAAGTAATAGCCCAATCACATATGTGGTTGGGCTATTACTGGTTGTGTAATTATAATATTAATCCAAACTTTACGATGGATAGTTAATAAAATTGTAAATTCTTTATTATAAGATCATTATTTATTATTTATTTCTTTATTAATTAATTCACCAATATACTTAGATGATTCCCCTTGTTCTAAGCTACAGAATCGTTCATAGAATTCATCAATTTTATCTTGATAAGACTCTTTAATTAAATCTATATCTTTCAAACTATCAGCTAAATCAAATGGATCCTCAAAAATCGGTCCTGGCAAGTCATTAACATAATCTAAGTAAAATCCTCTTAAATCTTTATCATATTTTTCAATATCATATGCAAAGAAGAATTGTGGTCTTTTTAAAACGCCATAATCAAACATTACTGATGAATAATCTGTTATTAAGGCATCCGTAATAAGATATAATTCTGAAATATCATCATAATCTGAAACATCTATAGCAAAGTTTTCATATCCAGATAAATCTATAGCATTTGATATTAAGTAATGCATTCTTAACAAGATAACATATTCTTCACCAATACTTTCATAAAGGTTTTGCAAGTTGATTTTTAACTCAAATAAATATTGACCTTTCTTAATAAACTCATCATCTCTCCAAGTTGGTGCATACATTAAGACTTTCTTACCTTCTGGTATATTCACATTTTCTCTTATTTTAGAAATGAATTCTTCATCATTTGCATGTGTAACTAGAATGTCATTTCTTGGATAACCGATTTCAAGCACTCTTTCTTCATCCATCCAAAAGGCTGATTCAAAGATTTCTGAAGAATAACGGTTAGGGGATACTAAATAATCCCATCTAGAAGTTTCCATATGGAAATTCCTTTTATATTGTGGTGTTGTTGTACTTGGCATTCTTACAACCTTCATATCGTTAGCTAATTTTTTTAGTGGTGTACCATGCCAAGTTTGAATATATTTTTGATTCTCTTTTTTATTTAAAGTTAGTGGTAATCTCGCATTATTAACCCAAACTTTAGCTTTAGAATATGCTTTATAGTATTCTAAAGAACCCTTTTTAATTTTTAATGGGTTTCCTGGTATATCAGATTGACTTGGTTTTTTTAGTATCCAAACATACTGATTTTCCGGATAATTTTCTAGCATATATTCATAGATATATTTCGGGCTATCACTATAGTTTTTACCTCCAAAGGCTTCAAATACAACTACATTATCATCAACATTTGATTCATTATCAAATAAGGAATAAATAGCTTTATTTTTATTTTTTGTTCTAAGAAGGATACTTTTAAAATGTCTTGAATACTTTCTGAATTTATTAACTTTCAAAGCAAGTTCTGGTTTTTTCATACGTAATAAGAACATTTCTATTTGGAATAAGTATTTACCCTCATTTAAATTAGGTGATTTCAATTCTTTTGCTATTCTACTTAGAAGTTCTCCATGTTTTTGATATCGAGATTGAATGTCCCTTTGACCAGGATTAAACTCTTTTATAATCTTTATTTTCATTTTATCTAATAAAAATTTTCTATGAATTTTATTTTTATTTCTCTTCAATGAATCAAAGAAACTTTTCGCATAATCAACAAATAATTTATCAAATTCTTGTTCAGTTAATACTTGTGTTTTAAACGGATCATAAACTTCACCACGATAGTAAAATGGGAAGTTAAATACTCTCACGAATTCATCTACATGAGAAGCGTAGTCGATAAGGAATGAATTATCAGTATAAATTTCTAGTTCTTCATTAAATTTGACATTATATTTTTTAGCAATACTTGTTTTAAATAAAATGTTACAAGCTGAATTCTTTCTCAAGAACGAATTAGCATTTGTTTCATAATTCAGTCTTCTCACTTTAACTATATTCTGGTTAATGAATTGTGGCTTTCGAAGTGTAAATTTATAAATTGGTGCAATTAAAGCATCTAGTCCATCAATATTCTTTAAGTAATAACCAATTGCATAAGAGGCAAGTTGATCATCAGCATCTAAAAACATAAAGTAATCAGTATTTACATTCTCAATTGCTTTATTTCTTGCTTTTGCATGACCTTGGTTTTTTTCAAAATTAATAATTTGTACTTCTTTATCATAAGTTTCTAACTCTTCTAATAATATTTCAGTCGTTTTATCTTCTGAGCCATCATTAACAATAATCACATTAAAGTCTTGGTTTCTTTGATTTTTAAGACTTCTAATACATTCTCGAATATACTCTTCCTCATTATAATATGTGACAATAACTGTTAATTCATTCATTATATATCTCCTTATCTATACTAATTGCGCAACAATACATTTATTTCTATTAGCTAATAACTATTTTAGTGTACTAATTATCTCCAGAATTTTTCTTCAACCATACTGATTCTTCATATGCATAAATCGCTTCTTGATAACTATGACTTCGTGGTAATATCCCTTTTTTGATTGCTTCATTATATGCGTTCATCTTTGTTTGCTCATCTTGTTTACTGTAAATAATTTCAGCTAGTTCTTCTTGATTCTTTATATTGATTGCTTTATCTTGTTTCTTCGATTGTTGCTCTTTTTTCTTAGTCGTCTGTTCTGTTTTTTCTTGTTTTGTCTTTTTACTATCTTTAGCTTCATTGTCTGTTGTTATCATTAAGACTGCAGACATTATTGTGAGACAAAAAATAACCACTACCAGAACTATATTCTTCAATGCTCGACCTCTCCCCTTTGTAAACATCAATATTATTATTAAACTACAAAATATTACATTTGTAAATTTGATTTTCAACATTTTATTTTTAATATTACAATTCAACGTTTTTAAATCAATTAAACTATTCATCTTAACTACTAAAAAAGTATAATAATTACAAATCTAGTTATGCAAAATTTAATAGTATACAAAAAACAACCTACTTATTGAAGGTTGCTTTTTTACATAATGAATTATTTTAAATTAAACTTTTCCCTAAATAACTCTATCACATCGTTCAACTTCTCTACATTCAATGAGAAATACAGTTTCATTTTTGGTTCTGTTCCTGATGGTCTAACCGCTATAAATCCTTCTTCAAAAATAAATTTGATAAGATCTGTTTGAGGTAACTGAATAGTGCTTGTTTCACCACTTTGTATATCATGAGATTCTTGTGTGATGTAGTTTTCTATATACAATGGTGTTAAATTGTCTAACTCAATTGTTTCTAACTGTTTAAAGTCATTCATAATTTGTTGGATTTTTTCTCGTCCTTCTGCACCTTCAAATGTTGGTGAGAGTGTCTTATCTTTATACTGTCCTAGTTCTTGATAAATATTGTCTAAAACATCTTTAAAAGTCTGATTATCTTGTGACAGTTGTTCTTTATATTTAATCAATAACGCTGCTGTTTGTATCGCATCTTTATCTCTTGAGAAGTCTTCTACTAAATAACCATGGCTTTCTTCGAAAGCTAAGACTAGTTGTGATTGTTTATCTTCTAATTGCTTTAATTGTTCTGAGATGTATTTGAAACCTGTTAATACATTGATGACTTCAATGTTCAATGATTGTGCTAGTTTTTCACTTAAAGCACCTGTTACGACAGATTTAATCATATATTTATGTGCATCGTTTGTTAATTGCGCATGCCTTAGTTTAATGAGTAATAGTCCAATCTCATTACCATTGAAATATCTTGTTGTTCCATCTTCATAACGTTCAACAATACCGATTCTGTCGGCATCTGGATCAGTTGCGATAATAAGTTGAGCCTGTTCTTTCTCAGCTAATTGTTTACTTAAATCAAACGTATCTGATTCCTCTGGATTGGCTATACGCACTGTTGGAAAATCACCGTTAGGTGTAGATTGTTTTTCTTCAACAACATAGTTTGTATATGACAAATCTTCAAGTACATCTGACAATAAAGGCAGACTTGTGCCATGTAAACTTGTTAAAATTGTTTTTGTTTCAGCCGATTCAAATGAACCAACAAGATTTTTAACCGCTGCTTTATAAGCTTTAGTTGTTTCATCTTTAAATGGTAAGATCAGTTCACGTTCTTGTAATGCTTCAAAGTCGTCTGCTTGTATATTTAATGGGTCTTCTACTGTATCAATATATCGACTTAATTCTAATGAAGGCTCTGTTAATAACTGGCCACCATCTGAACCATATACTTTAATTCCATTATAATTCTTAGGGTTATGGCTTGCCGTAATCATAATACCCGCTGTAGTTTTCAAGTGTCGTACTGCGAATGATAGTTCTGGTGTTGATTTGTATGTTTCTGGCAAGATAACTTCAATACCATTGGTACCTAATACTTTCGCGATTTCTTTCGCAAATTCTTTAGATAAATGACGTGTATCAAAATGAATCACGATTTTAGGCGTATTTGAAATATGCGTTAAATATTTAGCTAAGCCTAGCGCAAACTTTTGAATCGTGAATTTATTCAATCTACCTGGTCCTATACCGAAGGTACTTCTAATACCAGCCGTTCCAAATGATAAGACGTCTGTAAATCCAGCTGCTACTTCTTCTTCTGTTTGAACATTATGAAACTGTTCAACTAAGCTTTCAGATATTCTTTCTTCCCATTGTGCTCTCAAAGTTCTAGCTCCTTTACTTAAATATCTAATGTTTGAATATAGCGTTTAATTTCATCACGCATTTCTTCATCTTTCAATGCGTACTCTATCGTCGTCTTCACAAATCCAATTTTTTCTCCGACATCATAGCGTTGTCCTTCAAAATCATACGCGTAAACTTTGTCATCTTTATTTAAACGTTCAATCGCATCTGTTAATTGAATTTCTCCGCCACTACCTTCAGTTTGATTCTCAAGATAATCAAAGATTTCAGGAGATAACACGTATCTACCCATAATCGCTAGATTTGATGGTGCAGTTCCTTGTTCTGGTTTCTCCACAAAACGATTCACTTCGTATAAACGACCATCTTGTGAATTCGGGTCAATGATGCCGTAACGATGTGTTTCTGATTCAGGTACCGTTTGTACACCAATTACTGATTTACCTGTTGCTTCGTATTGTTCCATTAATTGTTTAATAGCTGGATTATCAGACTCTACAATGTCATCACCTAACAATACTGCGAAAGGTTCATTTCCAATAAATTGCTTCGCTGTGTGAATCGCATGGCCTAATCCTTTTTGTTCTTTCTGTCTAACATAGAAGATGTTCGCTAATTCTGTTGAATATTGAACTTTATCGAGTAATTCAAGTTTCCCTTTTTCATACAATGTAGTTTCAAGTTCTTTTTGAATATCGAAATGATCTTCAATCGCGCGTTTATGTTTACCAGTTACAATAATTATATCTTCAATTCCAGCACGTGATGCTTCTTCTACAATATATTGAATTGTTGGTTTATCTAATATTGGTAACATTTCTTTAGGCATCGCTTTTGTAGCAGGTAAAAATCTTGTTCCTAAGCCAGCGGCAGGGATAATTGCTTTTTTTATTTTCATTATTTTTCTTCCTCTCTTGAATAACTTGATTTTAAATATTAATTTTCTTAACTTCATTTATTAATTCTTTAAAATTATTTACTGCACTTTCATAACTAAGTTCTTTTTTATTTTCAACATTATTTAATGGATTTTGTTTAATTTTCACCATTGCATCAGCAAATGCATCAATATTATTTGCCTCAATTAAATAACCATTTTCACCATCAACAATTATTTCGCTTGGACCATATTTAATATCATAAGAAATAGTTGGACAATTTTCATTGATACTTTCCATAACTGTTAATGCAAACCCTTCAAATTTACTTGTCAATAACGATGCTAAGGACTCCCTGAATGCTAAACCAGGATTACTAGTAAAATCATGTATTTCTACATAATTTTCAAGTTCATTTTCTTTAACAAGTTTTTTAATTTCATCTTTCTCTTTAATATCTGTGCCACCATATAAAACAAGTTTAGTATCAAACCCATGCTGATTAAATTTCTTAAAACCTTTAATAAGATGAGGCATCTGTTTTTGTTCATTAAATCTACCTAAATAAACGAATTGGTCTTTCTTTTCAGCAATTTCATTTGATTTCTCAATAAAATGTGGTATAACTGTAAATTTTTCATTTTCTATATTAAATTCTTCTTGAATATCTCTTTGTTGAGAATGAGTAAGTAAATAATATTTAGTTACTTTATCAGAATTATTCAATGCATATTTATAAGAATTTTTAATTTCTCCATCCACTTTATGAGCATTATGAAAGACTAGTATTGGTTTTATGTCCACCTTACAATCCAATAAAGGGCGATCTAAAAGTCTTGCATCATTAAAAACTATATCCCCATTTTTAAATAAACAATTAAAGAAATACTTAAATAAATCTTTTTCTGTTTTGTAAATACTATTAAGAATTCCATCCTTATATGTATAAATATATTCTAATTTATTAGCTTCATTATCTTCATAATATTTTTTACAATAAATGTTACCTTCTAAGTCATAAAAGTTTTCCGCTAATTTTTTGTTAAATTTAGGACTATAATTGGTAATCTTATGGAGTATACCATTTATATTGTACTCCCATCTTTCTGTTTTATGCTTTGTACCTGTAACAAAATAATCCTCAAACTTAACAATTTCAGAATTAGGATAATATTGACGGTATAGGATATACCTATCATTGTCATTGTCATAATACCTTACGCAATTTTTATCATAATTGGGTACAGCATAATAATTTTTTACTCTAACTGGTTGATGCACTGAAATATCAACTTCAACATTATTTAAATTATGTAATTTAAAATTTGATAACCAATCATATATATTCACAATATGAGTATCTTCATTTAAAGTATTCTTTCTAATAAACGTTGAATAAACACACTCATAATTCGGATTATAATTAGTAGTTAAGATTGTTTGTTTTACATTTAGCTCGTTATTGTATAAAGCAATTCTACGTAGTAATGCTTTGGTTCTCCCTGCATGCATTTCAGGTAATGTAGATGTAACAGTATAAATCATGATTAATCATCTCATTTCATTTTTATGTTGTGAAAATAGTTATTATATAAAGTTAAATATGAATATATAAATTGATATTGACCAATGTGGCATATGTGGTCAATCCTACTTTCAAATAACAACTAATTTTCTTTGTTCCTTTGTTTTTTGCATGATCCAAAAGTATTGAAAAAAGAACAATTTTCATACAACGATTATATCATGTTTAGTAAAAATAAAAATAAAAACATTTAAATTTTGTCATTGTTTCTTCATTTCAAATAAAATAACAATGAATTGTAATTTTACTAATTTAACTTTCAAAATACTTTAATAGCATAAAATATCCGGTTATAACTTTCACCAAATTTAATCGTGCACAAAAAAGCAACCTTCCGTTTTTCTCGAAAGGTTGCTTTTCACTATATTGCTTATTTTAAATTAAATTTTCTTTCAAATTCCTCAATCACATCATCCAATTTCTCAATATTCAATGAGAAATACAGTTTCATTTTTGGTTCTGTTCCTGATGGTCTAACTGCTATAAATCCTTCTTCAAATATAAATTTGATAAGATCTGTTTGCGGTAACTGAATAGTACTTGTTTCACCACTTTGTATATTATGAGATTCTTGTGTGATGTAGTTTTCTATATACAATGGTGTTAAATTGTCTAACTCAATTGTTTCTAACTGTTTAAAGTCATTCATAATTTGTTGGATTTTTTCTCGTCCTTCTGCACCTGCAAATGTTGGTGAGAGTGTCTTATCTTTATACTGTCCTAGTTCTTGATAAATATTGTCTAAAACATCTTTGAAAGTTTGATTATCTTGTGACAATTGTTCTTTATATTTAATCAATAGTGCTGCTGTTTGTATCGCATCTTTATCTCTTGAGAAGTCTTCTACTAAATAACCATGGCTTTCTTCGAAAGCTAAGACTAGTTGTGATTGTTTATCTTCTAATTGCTTTAATTGTTCTGAGATGTATTTGAAACCTGTTAATACATTGATGACTTCAATGTTCAATGATTGGGCTAGTTTTTCACTTAAAGCACCTGTTACGACAGATTTAATCATGTATTTATGTACATCACTTGTTAATTGCGCATGCCTTAGTTTAATGAGTAATAGTCCAATCTCATTTCCATTGAAATATCTTGTTGTTCCATCTTCATAACGTTCAACAATACCGATTCTGTCGGCATCTGGATCAGTTGCGATAATAAGTTGAGCCTGTTCTTTCTCAGCTAATTGTTTACTTAAATCAAACGTATCTGATTCCTCTGGATTGGCTATACGCACTGTTGGAAAATCACCGTTAGGAGTAGATTGTTTTTCTTCAACAACATAGTTTGTATATGACAAATCTTCAAGTACATCTGACAATAAAGGCAGACTTGTGCCATGTAAACTTGTTAAAATTGTTTTTGTTTCAGCCGATTCAAATGAACCAACAAGATTTTTAACCGCTGCTTTATAAGCTTTAGTTGTTTCTTCTTTAAATGGTAAGATCAGTTCACGTTCTTGTAACGCTTCAAAGTCGTCTGCTTGTATATTTAATGGGTCTTCTACTGTATCAATATATCGACTTAATTCTAATGAAGGCTCTGTTAATAACTGGCCACCATCTGAACCATATACTTTAATTCCGTTATAATTCTTAGGGTTATGGCTTGCCGTAATCATAATACCCGCTGTTGTTTTCAAGTGTCGTACTGCGAATGATAGTTCTGGTGTTGATTTGTATGTTTCTGGCAAGATAACTTCAATACCATTGGTACCTAATACTTTCGCGATTTCTTTCGCAAATTCTTTAGATAAATGACGTGTATCAAAATGAATCACGATTTTAGGCGTATTTGAAATATGCGTTAAATATTTAGCTAAACCTAGCGCAAACTTTTGAATCGTGAATTTATTCAATCTACCTGGTCCTATACCGAAGGTACTTCTAATACCAGCCGTTCCAAATGATAAGACTTCTGTAAATCCAGCTGCTACTTCTTCTTCTGTTTGAACATTATGAAACTGTTCAACTAAGCTTTCAGATATTCTTTCTTCCCATTGTGCTCTCAAAGTTCTAGCTCCTTTACTTAAATATCTAATGTTTGAATATAGCGTTTAATTTCATCACGCATTTCTTCATCTTTCAATGCGTACTCTATCGTCGTCTTCACAAATCCAATTTTTTCTCCGACATCATAGCGTTGTCCTTCAAAATCATACGCGTAAACTTTATCATCTTTATTTAAACGTTCAATCGCATCTGTTAATTGAATTTCTCCGCCACTACCTTCAGTTTGATTCTCAAGATAATCAAAGATTTCAGGAGATAACACGTATCTACCCATAATCGCTAGATTAGATGGCGCAGTTCCTTGTTCAGGTTTCTCCACAAAACGATTCACTTCATATAAACGACCATCTTGTGAATTCGGGTCAATGATGCCGTAACGATGTGTTTCTGATTCAGGTACCGTTTGTACTCCAATAACTGATTTGCCTGTTGCTTCATATTGTTCCATTAATTGTTTAATAGCTGGATTATCCGATTCAACAATGTCATCACCTAACAATACTGCGAAAGGTTCATTTCCAATAAATTGCTTCGCTGTGTGAATCGCATGACCTAATCCTTTTTGTTCTTTCTGTCTAACATAGAAAATATTCGCTAATTCTGTTGAATATTGAACTTTATCGAGTAATTCAAGTTTCCCTTTTTCATACAATGTAGTTTCAAGTTCTTTTTGAATATCGAAATGATCTTCAATCGCACGTTTATGTTTACCAGTTACAATGATAATATCTTCAATTCCAGCACGTGACGCTTCTTCTACAATATATTGAATTGTTGGTTTATCTAATATTGGTAACATTTCTTTAGGCATCGCTTTTGTAGCAGGTAAAAATCTTGTTCCTAAGCCAGCGGCAGGGATAATTGCTTTTTTTATTTTAGTCATAATAATCTCCTTTACTTAAATACATTTATAAATTCTTGTTTAGATTTTTCTTTATAGTAATTGAAATCAAATTCTTCAAACGATTTATTTCCTTCTAGATGTATCATAAAGCCATCTACAAGGCCTTCTACACTGTTTTCTGTAATTATCGCTTGATTTTCATTTAAATATTCAGTTGTTTCTTTTAAATTCACTGTTATTACATCAGTATTTAAAGCTAATGCTTCATATACTACTAACCCTAAACCTTCATAATTTGAAGATAGAACGAAAGCATCCACATGATCTAATAAAGGATATGGGTTGTTTATGCCACCCAGAATTACAATATTTTCTTTTGCAACTGAATCTCGAACCCATTGAATCGTTTGAGATTTCAATGGTCCATGTGGACATACCATAATTAAAAATACATTAGGATTTTCAATATATACTTTTTCAAATGCAGCTATTAACTTATCGTGGCCTTTTTGATAATCATATCTTCCAATATTCATGTATACTTTAATTTCTGGATTATACAAGGCATCGAGCATTCTACATTTTGAAACCCTCATTTGATTATATAATTCCACAGAATGAACAATAGGGTCCTTCTCATTTAAATTAAAGTATTCATCGATTACATCTTGGTTATTCACAAATAAATGTTTGAACGTTTCTGTTAACTCTCTATCTTTTAAGAAATCTTCATAAAGTCCAGTAATAGAGTTTACAATACTTTTTTCTATTTTATCTTTTTGAGTTACTAATGTTGATTTTGAATATTCTTCTTTAGTTTCCAATTGCTTTATAGAATTAGTTATATTTTCCGTCAATACTGTTTGTTCTGGATAATCCTGTATTATTTTATCATCTAGCTGTTCTTGATCTAAATTGGCAAAATCCAAATACATATTTTCGTTATAAGCATAATCAACATGTACATTATCAATTGATTCTAATAAATTTTCTTTTGCTAGTTTTCTTGTTCTTTGTTCTCCTAAGAAATTATTTACAGTGACGACTTTATTAGAAACTTGAGGTAAATGATTGATTAGATTTGCTTTTAGATTTCTATGAACAAGTACGATTTTATTTGCTTTTTCATATGCACCATAGATAATTTTTTTACTAAAATTCTTTTTAGCTTCATACTCAGCAAACATATCAGTATGAACCCAAATAGCAGTATTTGTATCAATATGTCGCATCATTTCAGCACTTTTTCTTTCAAAGCCAGTATAATGAATAAACCAATCTATTTTTAAATCACCAAATAGTCTACTAAATTCTTCTTTGAAAATTCTGCTTAAATCTTTTTCCATACCTTTAATTTTGAATTTTTCGTTCCATAAATATCTTTTCATCAGCAATCTATCTTTAATACTACCATTTATTTCTCCAACTGTTGGATAAAAATGAACGTTTTCAGGTAAATCTAACAAGCGATAATAATGTTCTTTTTTAACCTTATCTTTTTCAAAGAAACAAATATAATTTTTTTCTGTAGTATCAATATTTTCTAATGTGTTGATTAAAGCAGTCGTAATACCATTGCTCCAAAATCCTCCACTAACAATTACTACTGTTTCTTTACCATTATGAAGATTATGTTCTTCAATCGTTAAATCATCTTTATCTAGAAACATATGATTAATAATAATTTTAGGCGCATCTATCTTGTCATACTTATTATATTCATTTTTAAATTCTTGATAATCGATTTGTTGCGGAATTTGTTCAACTTGCTTTAACAATCCTTCTAAGCTATTTGATTGTAGAAATGGGTATAATGATAAATCGTCATATAAACCTCTATTTTCTTTATAATCTTTATAATCATAAGTATAAAGTATAACTGGTTTACCTAAATTCACGTAATCGTACATTACTGATGAATAATCTGTAATAAGACAATCAGTGACAGCTAGAAATTCATATGTCTCAATGTTAGACGGGAATGGTTTAACTTTCTCGTATGAATCTGGAATAATCGTTTTTTCAAATGGATGAAGTTTTACGTATAGCACTGTATTTTCATCTAAATTTTCTTCAAAATATGTAATTAACTTTGTAACATGTTGAGAATTCTGTACACTACCGATATTCCCTCTCCATGTAGGCATATATGTTAGTATTTTTTTATTATTTAAATTCAAATCATTTCTATTCTGATTTCTTTTCTCTTCTTCAAAAAAGACACTGTTTCTTGGAGAAGGACCAACTATAAATTTACCGTTATAAACATTGTTTAAATGATGCGTTCTTGCCAATATTTCCATTGTTTTTTGATTATTGACATATATTCTATCAGCCATATAGAAGTTTCTTTGCACATTGGCAATATCTACTACTTTAGGAATATCTTTACCCATATGTTTTAAAGGCGTTCCATGCCAAATGATATAATATTTCTGCCCTTCTCTCTTATTAAAGAATGGATAAAATGTTGTATCATTTATTAAATATTCACAAGTAGCCATTAATTCATAGTATTGATTCGACATATGTTTTACAAAATTAATTTTCTTTAGTTCTGACTTATCGAAAAATAACTCAATATCTTCTGTCTCTTTCAAAGCTACATAAATTTTAAAATTTAGTTTACTATTATTTAACAATTCTTTTATCATGTAATAAATATGACCACTATATGTATCACCATGCACCGCTTCAAAAAGTATATTACCTTTTTTAATTTTTTTATTACGTCTTGCATTTACATATATTAACTTACCTTTATTTTTCTTATAATTATTATATTTCTTTAAAACTCTATTTTTCATTTTTTCCTCTTCTTTCTAATAAATTGTTATCTATTATAATTTCGGGAAATTCAGTCAAACTCGATCAACACATCGAATCGTCTATCGATTATTCTATTCCTCTTTATATTCACCATTTTTAATTTCCAAATAATCTTGAACTATATTTTGTATTTTAATTAACATGTATATTGATACAGTTGCCATACTCATAAATTTGAAAAATAACTTCATATCCCAATCCCCTTATCCCATATCTCTTTATTAATAATTATGTAAAATATCAAGTGTATATTATGAAATCTTAACTACTTTTTCTATTTATAAAACAACAAATTACTAAAAGCGTTTTCAAAAATAGGAAAAATAATACATTTTACATACTATGATTATATCATTAAAATTCAAAAGAAAAAGGTAATTATTTAAAGTTACAAAATTAAAACTTACTCTGTTCAATTCATAAATAATATACATTTATTTATTTGTTTTCCCAAAATGTTATAATTCAAGAAATATCGAACAAATCTAAAATAATATATATTTCATACAAACTACTTATAATAAGTTGATTGTATGTGCTCCAAGATTTAATAGTATTATCCTCATATATTTTTAGCTACTTATTCTCCTGTATCATCTTATTATGCGTCACGCGGTTATCGAAATTTTTAGCGATATTGATTTTATAATCTGTATGTTTGTCATAATCTGTTCCATACACGCAAGCATACAAAATATCCATTAAGAAACTGATGGAATCTCGAGTTGTGAAGTTGCTTATTTTGGAATACAACTTTTCCCTTGTTGAGATGCGTAATGTACTGTCTGCGTATTTGGTTACTGTATTTTCACCAATACTTGTGAGTCCGATAATTGGAATGTGCTTTTTCTTTAACATTGGTAATAATTTCAAGATACTTTGATTTTCACCACTATATGAAATAAAGATGGCACATGTATGTTTCGACGACTTCTCTATTTCAAAATGGGGTTCGAGTGCACAGAGTTTAACGGTCTTGCCAATTTGGTTCATTCTCATTTCAAAGTCTTCGCATATCATCAAATTATGATACAGTCCAAAGATTTTAATTGTTTCCGCTTCTTTTAAATACGTGACTGCTTTATCCAATTCTTGATGATCGATTAAATGCACAGTGTCGTCAATCGTTGTTTGATTGAGTCGTGCTAATTTATGGCTAATGGACACGTTATTATCTGATGCATCAAATGGAAAGTTTGCATCTATTGATTCATAATGTCGATTTAAGTATTCTACTTCTTCTAAATAATAATCTTTCAACTCTAACCAACCGTCGTATCCTAACTTTTTAGCTATGCGAATACCAGTAGAAGGATGTGTATATGTTTCTTTAGAAATTTGATTTAACGTCTTAGACTTAATCTTCTCTCTTTCTTCAAACAAATATTGAATGATACTTTGTTCTGCTTGTGAAAATATATCTTCTTTCATTCTTTCTGTTAAAAGCATATTGATATCTCCTTTTGTAAAAAGTCATTACAAAAATCCCGTTTATTTTTAGGAAATTTGTAAATGCCATTTGATAATGCCCGATTTGCCTTTTTAATGATTACTTCTATTTTATACTTAACGTGTATAAGAAAGAAAATATTAGGAGGTCATTATAATGGAAAAAGGGATAAAAATTGTAACTATCGGTGGCGGCAGCAGTTATACGCCTGAATTGATGGAAGGTTTTATTAAACGTTATGAATCGTTACCTTTAAGTGAAATTTGGTTGGTGGACATTCCTGAAGGTAAAGAGAAATTAGAAACTGTCGGCAAAATGGCACAAAGAATGTGGGATTCTTCTCCATATGATGTCACAGTACATTTATCATTAGATAGACGTGAAGCTTTAAAAGATGCTGATTTCGTTACGACACAATTTAGAGTGGGTTTATTAGATGCTAGAATTAAAGATGAACGCATTCCTTTATCGCATGGCTTCTTAGGTCAAGAAACGAATGGTCCGGGTGGTATTTTCAAAGCGTTAAGAACAATTCCTGTCTTATTAGATATTGTCGAAGATATGAAAGAACTTTGTCCAAATGCATGGTTAATTAATTTTACAAATCCAAGTGGTATGGTTACAGATGCTATCGTACGATACGGCAAATGGGAAAAAGTACTTGGTCTATGCAATGTACCTGTGAATAGTTTGATTAATGAGCCGGAAATGTTGAATGTTGGTGAAGGAGAACTTACGCATCATTTTGCAGGGTTAAACCATTTCCATTGGCATCGAGTTAAAGACGCAAATGGTCATGACGTGACTGATCAATTAAATAAACAATTAGTTGAAGATGCATCATCGTTACCTTCTAATATCTTTGATGTGCCATTTTTCGAAGAGCAATTACAACAAATGCAGCTCATTCCATGTGGTTACCATAGATATTACTACCGTGCAGAAGAAATGCTTGAGCATGCACTTAAAGAATATAATGATCCAGAAATCGGTACGCGTGCTGAACAAGTTAGACAAACGGAAAAAGAATTATTTGAACTCTATAAAGATGAACATCTCGATCATAAACCAGAGCAATTAAGCCAACGTGGCGGCACACACTATTCAGATGTCGCATGTGAGACAATTGCATCTATCGCTTCAAATAAGAATACACATGTCGTAGTATCTACTGTTAATAAAGGAGCAGTACCAGATTTAGCACCTGATGATGTGGTAGAAGTGTCAGCATATATCAACGCGACAGGCGCACAACCAATCGCATTCGGTTCCTTACATCCAGCAGAACGCGGATGGTTACAAGTAATGAAGAATATGGAATTATGTGTTGAAGAAGCAGCTGTTACAGGAGATTATGGATTACTATTACAAGCATTTATTATTAATCCATTAATTCAAAGTGGAGAATCTGCGAAACAAGTGATGAATGAGTTACTCATTGCTCATAAAGCATACTTACCACAATTCGCTGAAACAATCGCTCAATTAGAAGCACAAGGTGTCACTATTAAAGATGACAAAGCAAGAGCATTGAGTGCCGAAGCATCATTGAAAGAAGTATAAGTAAGAAGATAGAAGTCTTGGATGAAGCGTGAGGCAGAATGATGTCTCACGTTTTTGTGTGAGTGTGGATGTGGATGTAGTGCGCGCTAACGATCTTGTTTCTGTTTCTTGAGCGTTAGAATTTCTAACGATCTTGTTTTGCACTCTTGATCGTTAGCGCCTCGGTTTCTCTCATTTTTTGAAATTTTCTACCGGCTAACGATCTTGTTTCTGTTTCTTGAGCGTTAGAATTTCTAACGATCTTGTTTTGCACTCTTGATCGTTAGCGCCTCGGTTTCTCTCATT